>CAYMFP010000001.1:0-45456 GCA_964389385.1 uncultured Phycisphaeraceae bacterium
GTTCCATGGAGCAACGCCGGGCGCGGGCGCTGGGGCTCGCTGTTGTTGGGCTCATCCTCACGGTGCTCGCGGGCGTCGGGGCCACCGCCGCCGCCGAGCCCGAGGCCGTGCGCGATCCCCGCCGCCCCGTGACCGAGATCACGCCCGGGTCCTTCACGATCCAGTACTTCACCGCCGAGCCGGCGGAGACGCGGGTGCAGGTCCGCTCCGGCGGGCGCTCCGCCGCGGAGATGCGGGGCATCGGAGGGCGCGCGGACGATCCCTGGTCCGCGCCGGGGGCTGCCCGGGGCGTGCGCGAGGTCCGCGGCGAGCCCGGCGTGCGCACCTTTCACCGCGTCACCATCGACGGGCTCGCGCCGGGCGAGCGGCACTTCTACCGCGCCTTCGATCCGGCGGACGAGCCGGGCGAGGCCGACCGCGGCTGGGCCGCCGGCGCCGGCTGGCGGCGCGAGTTCGCCGTCTCCACGCTCGCCGGCCCCGGCGAGATGGCGGTCGTGCGGCTGCCGGTGAAGGTGCTGGTCATGCCGAACGTGGTTGACCTCGCGTCGGCCGCGGGCGCGCCGGAGCCGGCGCCGCTCGGCGAGCGGGAGCTGGGCGTCGTCCGGCGGGAGCTGAACGACGCGGCGACCTACCTGTTCGTGAACAGCGGCTTCCGCGTCTGGTTCGACTTCGAGTACGTGATCGACGGCCGCTGGCAGCGGTGGGGGGGCGGCCCGGACGATCGCGAGCTGCCGCGGAAGCTCCGGGGGCTGCCGCTCTGCCGCAGCTGGAGCGCCGACGCGCACCGCAAGCCGGGCGGAGGCGTGCAGACGTTCGTGGACGCCCGCCGTCCCGAGCGCGTCTCCCACGCGCCGATCGTCGAGGCGGACCCGTTCGTCGGGCAGATCGAGATCGCGATGCTCCGGCGTTGGAACGGCTCGAGCTGGGAGCTCGTGGAGAGCGGCGGGGGCACCTACGGGGCCGACGAGATCCACCTCGGGCACCCGGGGCGGTCGCAGTTCCTTGGCGGGGGCGACCTCGCCTGGCTGGCGGCCCACGAGCTGCACCACCAGCTCGAGGCGATCGGGCGGCTCTCGCTGAGCCACCGCGAGGACGACCGCATCGTCTACTGCCACCACACCCCGCGCCGGCGGACGGAGGATTCCGGCGAGCCGGGGACGCTCCGCGACGCGGAGAAGGACGGGCACTGGTCGACCGCCGGGCCGCACGGCACGCACTGGGACGGCATGGCGTACTGGCTCCGGGAGACGAGCGACGCGCAGTTCCTCCGCCTGGCGCTCGGGGAGACGGTCGTGGTCGCCGATCGCGACGGCGACGGCGTGCCGGACCACGACGACCGCCTGCCGATCGACGAGGTGCGCTTCGGCAGCGACCCGTACACGGGATCGACGGACGGGCGGCTGCCGGACTTCGAGAAGATCCGCCTGAGCACCTGGGCGCCCGCGCCGCTGCAGAGTTCCTGGATCAAGCCGCGGTTCGCGGGCGTCCGACCGGACCCGCGATCGCCCGACAGCGACGGGGACGGGCTGCCCGACGGGGAGGACCCGCTGCCGCTGGTGGCGGCCGAGCCGTTCGTGTGGCCGGTTTCGGCTCGGGCGGATGGAGAAGCGTCGGAGTGGGCGGGCGTCCCGACGGCCGGGGAGATCCGCGTCGGATCGACACGGATCACGCTGCGCCAGGGCGCGGACGCGGAGGCGTTCGTGCAGTGCTGGGAGATCTCCGGGCCCGTGGTCGGGGTGCACGCGGTGCTGGACGGCGAAGGGGAGGGGTTCTTCGGGGCGGGCGTCGTCGAGTACACGCTCGTGGCGGACGGGAGGGGCGGGTTCCGCGCGAACGCGGGCGGGGCGCCGGGGCTGACGTGGGCGTCCGGGCGGCGCGACGACGGGACGGCGGTCGTCGAGGTGCGGATCGCCAACGGGGCGGACGGTGGGTGGTTCTGGCGGGGCGGGGGGCGGGAGATCTCGGCCTCGGTGCTCGCGCGGACCCCCGGCGGGGCCGAGTACGCGATGTGGGAACCGTACCGTCCGGTCGCGTTCACGATGCTCGGCGGGCCCGGGGGCGGGGCGGAGGAGCCGGGACGGGTGCTGGTGGCCGAGCGGGGCGGCGAGGCGGCGCGGCGGGAGCGGCCGCGGCGGAGCGTGGTGCGCCCGGCGGGGATGCGGCCCTGAACGAGGTTGGGCGGGCGTTCGCCTCTTCCGCGGTCCGGCTCCCGCTGGTAGGCTTTCGAGCATGGATCTTCCGATCCGGCTCGAGTACGACCTGTCGCGAGACGACCTCCGCGACCTCGGGAGAGCCCCGTGGCGGCGGTGGCTCCCGATGTGGCGTCGGCCGAAGGCGGGGCGATATCTCGTGGTGCTCGATGAGGCGGGGCTCCGGGTGAGGGGGCCCCGCGGGGACCGCTCCTGGGCTTGGATCCATGTGCGCGGGATCCGCCGCACGGCGGCTGGCGTGTGGTTCGTGTTCTGGAGCGGGAAGGACCTCGTGATCCCGCGGCGCGTGGTGGTGGAGCGGACGGGGGACGACTCGAGGGCATGGGCCGTGGAACTGCTGCTACTCGTGGACCGGCGAACGGCGCAGGCGTGGCGGGAGCGGGCGGGCGCGGCGCTCGGCTGAGCAAACCGCAATCGGGGCGCGGGCGGGGAAAGGCAGGCGTACGCCGTGCGGCGTGCACGATCTGGGTCTCAAGGACCTTGCCCGATCTCTCTCCGTGTGGCCGGCTCGCCTCGAATGCGGCGGGTCAAAAGAAACCCCCCGCTCGCGCGGGGGGCTTCCATGATCGTGCTTGGTTTGGTGGTCAGGCCGTGGCGGCGGCGGGCTGGAAGAGCTCGTTGAAGCGGCGCTCCGGGCGGCCCTGCCAGGCGCGGCGGTGGTAGGCGTCGCTGGCGATGATGGGGAAGAGGGTGGTGACCTCTCCGAAGACCATCTGCTCGTGGACGGTGTCGACCTTGCCCCAGCTGCACGCCTCGCGGAGGGTGGAGCCGGAGAGGGCGCCGTCGCGGGCGTCGGCGACGGTGATCTGGACGGCGTACTTGTGCATGGGCAGCTCGTCGCCCTTGACGAGGCCCTTCTCGATCAGGAGTTCGCCGGAGACGACGATGTCCTGCACGAAGTTCTTCGGCACGCCGCCGGAGAGCATGAACAGGCCGGTCGTCGCGTTGGCGAGCTTGATCTGCGTCAGCTCGAGGAAGTCCTTGCCGGAGTCGAAGCTGATGGCGGGGCGGGCGTCGCGGGCGCGCTCCGCCTGGTGGAGGACGATGCCGAACCCGGCGGAGCAGTCGCTGAAGGCCGGGACGAAGAGCGGGACGCCCTTGCGGTAGGCCGTCTTCAGGATGGACTCGTTGTCCGGGTGGTGCTCGTCGAGGTACTTGCCCATCTCGGCGAGGAGCTCGCGGCTGGAGTAGGCGCGGGGGTGGGGCTCGCGGTCGGCGACGGCGTCGAAGATCGCCTTCGTCGTGTCGTCGCAGACGCGGAGGTCCTCCTCGTCGATGAGGGTGTCGTAGATCCGGTCGATCATCATCTCGCGGAGCTGCTCGTCGGTGACGGGCGGGTTCTCGGGGCTCCACTGGGCGATGTAGTGCTTGAAGCCCAGGCCCTCGAAGAAATCCTGGTCGACGAGGTTCGCCCCGCTGGAGACGATCGCGTCGACCATGTTGTTCTCGAGGAGCTCGATGATCGCCTTCTTCATGCCGGCGGAGACGAGCGAGCCGGCGAGGGTCAGGATGACCGCGCAGTCCTTGTCGCCGAGCATCATGGAGAGGATGTCGGCGGCGCGGGCGGTGTTGCGGGCCTGGTAGGCGAGGTCGCGGTAGCTCTCGATGATCGGTCGGGCGTCGAACTTGGTGATGTCGACGTGCCGGATCGGCTTGGAGAGCAGGTCCTGCTTCGTGAGCTTCGTCTGTGCCATGGCGGGAGTTCCCCTTCGTGCGAGGCTTCTGGAGCGGTCCGGGAGTGCGGGCCCGCGGGGTGGGCCGGGGCACGCCGAGCACGCTCCGGATTCGGCCAACCCCCCTGGCCGCGAGATCACCAGTCCCCGGGGGTGACGGGGCGGTCCAACACTAGCGCGGAGATCCGGGCGGAGCCGCCGGGATCGGACCCTTGGTACGCGGCGCCCGGGCGAAAGTTCACCCGGAAGCGGGCCGATCCGCCGGCGAGCGGCGCGTCACACGCCCGCACTCGGGGCAGCGGAGCCAGTCGTGCCCGTCGGCGGCCTGGTCGTGCAGATCGAACCCGCAGAAGGCGCAGCGGTGGTCGGACGATCGGCGTGCGACGCGGATCGCCGCAACGACTCCCCGCCCCCCCGCGGTCGCGGCGATTGCGCCGGCGCAGGCAAGGGCCGTGAAGGTGGCGGCCGCGACGGGCTCCGCGAGGGACGATCGCCAGGAAGCGGCGATCATCGCGGCCGCGGCGAGGAGGGCGCATCCCGAAACGGAGAGGGCCGCGGCTCGCCCGAGCGCGGGATCACTCGAGGTACGTGTACCCATCGAGCCCGCCCTCGTAGAACTTCATGAGGTTCTTGCCCTCGCCGATGGACATGCGGCCCTGCTTGGTGGCCCGCTCGATGTCCTTGCGCATCGCCTCGCGGAGGTCGGCGATGTCGAACTGGACGTACTCGAGCACCTCGCGGACGGTGTCGCCGGGGATGAACTCGTCGATCGAGACGTGCCCGTCCTCGTCCAGCGTCACGTGCACGGCATGGGTGTCGCCGAAGAGGTTGTGCAGGTCGCCCAGGACCTCCTGGTAGGCGCCGACGAGGAATATGCCGAGGTAGTACGGCTTGTGCCAGATGCCGCCGGAGCTGGCCTCGGGGTCGTCCATCTTCTCGAGCTCGTGCAGCTCGAGCGCGGTCTTGGCCTGGTCTCCGTCGGGGCTGGAGAAGCGGTCGATCTGCCCGTCGGAGTCGCAGGTGATGTCCGCGATGACGGCGCGGCGCGTCGGGCGCTCGTCCAGGCGGTGGATGGGCACGATGGGGAAGAGCTGGTCGATCGCCCAGGAGTCGGGGAGGCTCTGGAAGAGGGAGAAGTTGCAGAAGTAGATGTCGCTGAGCAGGTCGGGCAGGTCGTGCGTCGCGGCCTTGAGGTCCTCGTCGTTCTCGGCCCGGGCGAGCAGGGTGTGCCCGATGGACCAGAAGAGGCGCTCGCAGCAGGCGCGCAGGGGGAGCGAGAGGTAGCCGAGCCCGAAGAGGGTGATCGCCTCGTCGCGCGCGGCGACCGTGTCGTGGTAGGCCTCGTACGGGTCCTCGCCGCGCTTGAGGCGGTCGTAGGCGTCGTGCAGGTCGAGCAGGGGCTGGGGGATCTCCTGCCCGGCCTTCTCCTCGGACTCCATGGTCCGCTTGATCCAGGCGAGGTCGGGGTCCGGGGGGAAGTGCCCGGCGCTGAGGACGTCGGTCACGAGGACGCTGGCGTGCGTGACCATCGCGCGGCCGCTCTCGGAGAGGATGCGCGGGTGGCGGACGCCGGCGACGTCGCAGGTGGCCTTGATGCGGTACACGACGTCCGAGGCGTACTCCTGAACGGTGTAGTTCATGGAGTTCACCCAGGTGCTGCCGGAGCCGTCGTAGTCGACGGCGAGCCCGCCGCCGATGTCGATCGTGTCGAGCCCGGTGGCGCCGAGGCGGATGAGTTCCGCGTAGATGTGGGCGAGCTCGGTGACGGCGTTCTTGAGCTGGCGGATGTCGCAGAGCTGGCTGCCGACGTGGAAGTGGACGAGGCGGAGGCAGTCGGCCATGCCCGCGGCCTTGAGCTTGTCGAGCGCGCGGAGGACCTGGCTGACGTGCAGGCCGAACTTGGAGCGCATGCCGCCGGAGCTGGCCCACTTGCCGGCGCCGCGCGCGGAGGGCTTGACGCGGATGCCGATCTTCGGGCGCACGCCGTAGCGCTGGCTCTGCTTGAGGATCAGGTCGAGCTCGTGCTCGCTCTCGACGATGGGGGTGATGTCGCGCCCGAGCTTGTGCGCGAGGATGCACGTCTCGATGTACTCGTCGTCCTTGAAGCCGTTGCAGACGATCGGGAGGTTGTGCCCGTTGAGCCCGGAGCCCTCGGTGATGCCGAGGACGGCGAGCAGCTCCGGCTTGCTGCCGGCCTCGAGCCCGAAGCCGAGCTCCTTGGCGAACTCGCGCAGCTCCTCGACGACGGTGCGCTGCTGGTTCACCTTGATCGGGTACACGCAGGCGTAGGAGCCGCCGTAGTCGTGCTCGCGGATCGCGTCGTCGAAGGCGCGGCGCAGCTCGCGCAGACGCGTGTGCAGCAGGTCGCTGAAGCGCAGCAGCACCGGCGTGTTGATCTCGCGCTCCTGGAGCCCGCGGATGAGATCGTAGAGATCGATCGCGCGGTTGGGGTCCTTCTCCGGGAGGACGAGCAGCCGCCCCTCGGGGGAGACGTCCAGGAAGCCCTGGCCCCACAGGTGGATGCCGTAGAGCTCGGCGGCGTCCTGCGGCGTCCAGGGAACGTCGGCGCGGAGGGCGGGGACTCGGGCTTGGGCGGCGGCGCTGGTCATGTGCCGGAAGCATAGGGGGAGGCGCCGCGCAGGGACCCCCGCGGCGGGCCCTGCGCGGGCGAACCGGGCCGCCGGTGACAGCACCCTGTCACCCGGGGGAGCCCGCACGGCCCTGGGCCGGGGCGGGGCGTGGTAGCATGGCGCGCCGTGATCGCCGCGCACGCCGTGCTCAGCCCCGGATTTCCCCGCGAGTTCCGCACGCCGCCGGGGCGGGGCGTCGCGCGCCGGTTCCTCGGGTGGGACGCGCCGGCCCTGCATGCGGGGGTCGAGGCGCTGCTCGACGACTTCGGCGCCGAGATGGGGCGCGTGCTCGTCGTCCTGCCGGGCGCTCGGGCGGGGCGGATGCTGCTGGCGATCCTCGCCGAGCGGGCGGCCGAAAGGGGTCTTTTCCTCGCCCCGCCGGAGGTGACGACGCCCGGCGGCGTCGCCGGGTGCCTGCTGCCGCGCCTGCGGGCGGCGGGCGACCGCACGGCCGGGGCGATCGCGAAGCGGCTCGCCTGGATGGACGCGCTGCGCGAGGCGGCGCCCGAGACGCTGTCGCGTCTGGCCCCGGGGCTCGCCCGGGCGCCCTCCGAGCGCGGCCTGGCGGGGGCGGCCGCGCTGCTCGGAAAGTCTCACGACGAACTCGTCGGGCACCTCATGACGTTCGCGGACGTGGCGAGCGACGGGGCCGCGTGGTTCGCCAAACAGGGCGTGGGGAGCGAGGCCGAGCGGTGGCTCGCGGCCGCGCGGGTGCAGGGGGCGTACGCCGAGCGGCTGGCGGAGCTGGGGCTGGTGGATGAGGGGCTGGAGCGGCTGCGGACGCTGACCGAGGCCGCGGCGGACCCGGGGGGCTCGCTCGACGCCCGCCCGGTGGTGCTCTTCGGAACGGCGGACCTGCCGGCGATGGCGCGGGCGCCGGTGGCGATGCTGGCGGACCTGCACCCGGAGCTGGTGCGGGCCTACGTCTTCGCGCCCGAGGAGCGGTCGCAACTCTTTGACGGGTTCGGGTGCGTGCGGGCGAGCGAAGGGCGGGGTGGGGAGTGGGATGGCGGATGGGGTGGGGGGTGGGATCGCGAGCGTGTGCCGGTGCCGGAGGAGGCGGTGGTCTTCGCGGACGCTCCGGGCGACCAGGCGGAGGCGGCGCTGGCGGCGATCGCACGGGCCTCGGCGGAGCTGGGCGGGGCGCGGGGGCTCGCGGCGTCGGACTTCGTGCTCGGCGTGCCGGACGAGACGCTCAAGGGGCGCCTGCGCCGTGCGGCCGAGGCGCACGGGGCGGAGGTGCGCGACGCCTCGGGGCGTCCGCTGGAGTCGACCGGCCCGTGGCTGCTGCTGGATCTCGCGGCCGACGTGCTCGAGAACGGCGACTTCGCCTCGGTGCTCGCGTTCGTGCGGCACCCCGACGCGGAATTGGCGGTGGGGGCGGTGGGGGGGACGCGCGAGGGCTTGCCCACGGCCTGGCTGGAGGCCGTGGACGCGTCCGCGGCCGAGCGGCTGCCGGGGGCGCTCGCGGACGACGCCGAGCCGGAGGACGAGACGGACGGCGGTCGGCGGGCGGCGGTGGCGAAGGAGGTGGCGCAGCGCGTGGCGGCGCTGCTGGGGGATCTCTGGGCGCGGCGTGGGGAGCAGGTGCCGCTCGCGGAGGCCGCGGAGGCCGGGGTGGCGTTCCTGCGGAGCGTGTACGGGGGGCGGACGCTGCGGCGTCCGGTGCCGGAGGAGCGTCTGCTGATCGAGGCGCTCTGCTGCCTGCGGGACGCGCTGCGTTCGGCGCCCCAGGAGGGCGGGCACGCGGCGCGTCCGGCGGAGGTCCTGCGGCTCGTGCTCGCCTCGTGCGCGGGAACGGGGATCCCGGAGGAGCCGGACGCGGGGGCGATCGAGATGACGGGGTGGCTGGAGGTGCCGCTCGACCCCGCGCCGGTGGCGGTGATCGTCGGGATGAACGAGGGCGTGGTGCCGGAGGGGGCGCCGCACGACTGCTTCCTGCCGGACGGGCTGCGGCGGGCGCTCGGGCTGCTCGACGACCGGCGTCGGCTGGCGCGGGACTGCTTCCTGCTGGCGCACCTGCTGCACGCGCGGCGGCGCGTGACGCTCATCGCGGGGCGGCGCGGGGCGGAGGGGGACCCGCTGCGCCCCTCGCGCCTGCTGCTGCGGGACGAGCCGGCGGGCGTGGTGCGGACGGTGCGGCGGTACGTGGGCGATCGTCCGGGCCCCGAGCATCCGCGTCTGCGCGATCCGGCTTCGGCGGGTGCGGGTGGGGATGGCCTGGGGAGCGGGGCGTCGCGGTTCGCGGCGATGCCGATCCTCGACGGGTACGAGCCCCCGGCCGCGATCGGGGTGACGGGGTTCGCCCGGTATCTGCGTTCGCCGTACCGGTTCTACCTCACGGACATCCTGCGCCTGGAGGAGGCGGGCCCGCCGGCGGAGGAGATGGACGCGCTCGTCTTCGGCACGCTGATCCACGCGGCGTTGGACGCGTTCGCGAGGACGGACGCGGCGGCCTCCGACCGCCCGGACCGGGTGCGGCAGGGGCTGCTCGACGCGCTCGGGGACGAGGTGCGGGCCCGGTTCGGGGAGAAGCTCTCGGCGAATCTGTGGGTGCAGCGGCAGATCGCCGAGCAGAGGCTGGCGGATCTGGCGCCCTGGCAGGCCGCGCAGGCGCGGGAGGGTTGGCGGATCGTGCACTCAGAGTGGAAGCCGGAGAAGGGGGGGGACGGGCTGCCGCTGGCGGCGCTGAACGTCGACGGGGCGCCGATCGCGCTCTCCGGGAAGATCGATCGCATCGACCGGAACGAGGCGGACGGGCGGGTCCGCATCATCGACTACAAGACGGGGCAGGAGCCGAAATCGCCCGAGCAGACGCACGGGCGCGGGGAGGACGGGGAGCCCTGGAAGGACCTCCAGCTCCCGCTGTACCGGCACCTGGCTCGGTCGGTGGTGGACGCGATGCGCCCGCCGGAGGACCCGCAGCTCGCGTACCTCGTCCTGCCGGCGTCGCCGGTGAAGGGCGGGGACCCGCTGCTGGTCGCCTCGTGGGACTCGGCCGCCCTGCTCCGCGCCGACGAGCGGGCGTTCGAGGTCGTGCGGGCCGTGCGGGAGGGGCGCTTCGCCGACCCCGGGCAGCTGCGCTCGGGCGACACGTTCGCCGCGATCGCGGGGGTGGGGCTCATGCCGAGCGGGGAGGACGACGTGTGACGATCCTGGCGAGGGGAGAAGAGATCGGGGAGGCGCCGGCTCCGCGCGAGCGGCGCCCGGAGGAGATCGTGCGCTGCCCGCAGGCCGTCGTGCTCGCCTCGGCCGGGACGGGCAAGACGTACCAGCTCACGAACCGGTACATCCGGCTGCTGGCGCTGGGGTGCCCGCCGGCGAGCATCCTGGCGACGACGTTCACCCGCGCGGCGGCGGGGGAGATCCTGGAGCGGGTGCTCAAGCGTCTCGCGGCCGCGGCGGAGGAGCCGGCGGCGCTGGCGGAACTCTCGGAAGCGATCGGCGTGCCGCTCACGCGAGAGCGGTGCGCCCGGCTGCTGGCGGACCTGGCCGAGGGGCTCGGGCGCGTGCAGGTGCTGACGATCGACAGCCTGTTCATGCGGCTGGCGTCGGGGTTCCTGCTGGAGGTGGACGCGCCCGCGGGCTGGCGGATCGGCAGCGAGGAGGAGGACGAGCGCCTGCGGTCCCGCGCGCTGGCCGAGGCCGTGGAAGCGGTGGCGGAGGTGGACCGCGACGGCCTCATCGAGCTGCTGCGGGCGCTCGGCGGGGGGACGCTGAAGCGCGGCGTCGCGAGCGAGATCCGGCGGGCGGTGGAGACGGCGTACGCGGCGGCGATGCACGCGCTCGAGGCGCACGAGTGCTGGCGCGTCGATCGCGGGGCGTACCGGGCGCTCGGCCCGGCGGAGCTGCCCGATGCGCTGCGGCGCGCGGCGGACCCGTCGATCATCGCGAGGACCAAGGCGGGGGATCCGAGCAAGAGCCACGCCGACGCGGTCGCCCGGATCCTGGACGCGGTGGCGTCGGAGCGGTGGGCGGACGCGCTCGACGGCAAGTTCGCCGGGCAGGTCCTCGACCGCTCCGCTTCCGCGCCGGTCTTCTCCCGCGTGCCGATCCCCGCGGCCTGCGTGGAGGCCATCCGCCCGCTCGTGGAGCACGCGATCTGCCGCCTCCTCGAGGATTTCGAGGCGCGCAACCACGCGACGCGGGCGCTGCTCGCGGCGTTCCACGCGGCGTACGAGCGGCTCAAGCGCGAGACGGGGACGATGCGTTTCGACGACGTGCCGCGACTGCTCGCGGGCGTGGCCCGCCCGGGCGGGGCGGAGCCGGCGGGCGGCTTCGGGCTCGGCGAGATGTACTACCGCCTCGACGCCCGCTGCCGCCACCTGCTCCTGGACGAGTTCCAGGACACGGCGACGACGCAGTTCCGCCTGCTCCGCCCGGTGATGGACGAGCTGCTCTCCGTGGCCGGCGACCCCGACGCGAGGCGCAAGCCGAACCCGGAGAACCCGACGTTCCTCTGCGTCGGCGACGTCAAGCAGTCGCTGTACATGTGGCGCGAGGCCGAGCCCGGGCTGCTGCCGTCGCTCGCCGAGCGCTGGCCGCAGATCGAGTGCTTCCCGCTCGCCACGAGCTGGCGTTCCTCGCCGGTGGTCCTGGACACGGTGAACGCGGTGTTCGGGAACCTGACGAGCAACCCCGCGCTCGCCGCGCACGCGGACGTCGCCGAGGCGTGGCACGCGCGGTGGAACCACCACCGGGCCGCGAAGTCTCCGCCCCCGCCGGGGCACGCCTGCCTGAGCGTCTACCCCGAGCCGGAGGCGGGCGAGGGAGAGAAGCCCTCGAGCGGCGAGGTCTTCTGGCTGCGCGTCCGCCACGCGGCCCGGCGCGTCGCCGCGATCCGCGAGGAGGCGCCGGGCGCGACCGTCGGCGTGCTCGTCCGCAAGTCGCGGTGGATCGCCCCGCTCATCCACGCGCTGCGCGAACTCGGCGTCGCGGCGAGCGAGGAGGGAGGCAACCCGCTGACCGACGCCGCGCCCGTCGCCGTCGCCTGCTCGCTGCTCCGGCTCGCGGACCATCCCGGACACTCGGCCGCGGCGTTCCACGTCGCCCGCTCCCCCTTCGCCGAGGCCGTCGGCCTGCGCGACCACGCCGACCGCACGGCCCGCCTCGACGCCTCGCGCCGGATCCGCCGCCGGATCGCCGGCGACGGGTACGCCGGGCTCTTCGCCTGGCTGCTCGAACGGGCGGGCCCGGCGATGAGCGACGCCGAACGACGCCGGTTCCGCCGGCTCGTCGACCTCGCCGAGGAGGCCGCCGACGTCTCGATGCGCCCCGGCGATGTCGCGGACCTGATCGAGGGGCGGAAGGTCGCCGAGCCCTCCGCGGCCGGCGTCCGCGTGATGACGGTGCACAAGTCCAAGGGGCTCGAGTTCGACGCGGTGGTGCTCCCGGACCTCACGGACAAGTGGTGCGAGCGCCCGGGCTCCGTGCTCGTGGAGCGGGACGGGCTGCTCGGGCCGGTGAAGCGCGTGACCCGCTGGCCCGACGCGGCGATCCAGGCGTTCTCGCCCCCGCTCGCGGCGATGGTGCGGACGGCGCACGAGCGAGCGGTCTCCGAGGAGCTGTGCGTGCTCTACGTCGCGATGACGCGGGCGCGGCGCGTGCTCGAGATGCTCGTCCCCGCGAGCGAGGCGGCGCCGGGGAAGACCTCGCCCCACCCGTGCGCCTCGTACGTGCTCGCGCAGGCCCTGGCGCCGGATGCGATGCCCGAGCCCGGGGAGGTGCTCTGGCGGGCCGGGGACCGCGCGGCCGCGCTGGCCGGGTTCGACGAGGCGCCCGACGCCGGGGCGACGGAGGTGGGAAGCCTGGAGCTGCGCCTCGCGCCACTAACCGATCTCTTTCCGGCACATCGACTACCGAAGACGAAGCCGTCCGAGCTTGAGGGCGGTGACATCATTCTGGCGTCCGAGCTATTGAAGCGACCAGATGTGTCAGAGAAGGCCCGCTCGCTCGGCACGCTCATCCACGCCTGGTTCGAACTCGTCGGGTGGACCGACCGCGACCCGGATCCCACCGACGCGCAGCTCGCCGCGGCGGCCGCGGCCCAGGGGTTCCCCGAGCCCGATCCGGAGGCGATCACCCTCTTCCGCGAGTCGCTCGGGAAGCCGGCGATCCGCGCGGCCCTCGCGCTCGCGCAGCACGGCGGGTTCGAAGGCGGCGTGGAGGGCCCGCACCGCGAACGCACCTTCGCCGTCCCGGTCGTCGGGGCGGACGGCAAGCGCCGGCTGCTCAGCGGTCAGTTCGACCGCGTCGTGGCCGGGCGGACGGGCGAGCGGATCGCCTGGATCGAGATCCTGGACTTCAAGACGGACCGCGTGCAGACGGAGGCGGAGATCGCGCAGCGGGTCGACCACTACCGCCCCCAGCTCGAGGCGTACCGCCTCGCGGCCCGGGCCCTCTTCCGGGCCCCGGAGGACGCGCCAATCCGTTGCCGGTTGCTCTTCCTGCGCCCGGGCACGGTCGTGGAGGTCTGACCCCAAACGCAGGCGCAGCGCCCGAACGCAGCCTCGCGCACGGAATCGATCGTCAACATGTTGACTTGTTCGCGCGCGAGGCGGAGGATGCGCCCCGGCCGCCGAGGGGTGCGGCCGCCCTGGAACCCACCGCCGATGTCCGACCACCGACCGAGCGCCGCCGCCCGAAGCTCTGTTCCTCCCGGGCCGGAGGGCGGGTGCGCCGCGAGCGTGCGCCCCCTGGTGGCGGACATCTTCACCATCAACAACATCGCCATGCGGATCGGCGACCGGCTCGCCAAGCCGATGGGGCTGACGAGTTCGCGGTGGATGCTGCTCTGCCTGGTCGCCCACGCCGAGCGCCCGCCCACGGTGGGGGAGTTGAGCACGGCCGCGGACCTCAGTGTGCAGAACGTGAGCCGGATGCTCGGGGCGATGGAAGCGGAGGGGCTGGTGCGGCGTTCGCCGTGCCCGGAGGACGCGCGCAAGTGCGTGGTGGAACTGACGGAACGGGGCGAGCGGGCGGCGGCGGCGACGGCCGAGCTCGCGGCGTCCTTTGATTGCCGCTTCCTGCAGGGGTTCGACGCGGCGCGGGTTGCGCGTCTGCAGGAGGACCTGTCGGAGCTGGTCGCGAACCTGAAGGCGTTCGAGGCGGAGCTGGCCTCGTCGGGGGCGTCGGCGCCCGGGACGCCGGAGGACGGAGAGTGTTCATGAGAACAGGCGTGCTCGGGAAGCTCGCGGCGCTGGCCGCGGGCGGCGTGCTGGCGGTGCTGACGGCGGGCGCATCCGCGCAGGGGGCGCCCCCGGCGCGGGTGCGGACGGAGCCGGCCCGGCTGGAGCGGGTGGAGCAGCGGCGGGAGGCGACGGGGGAGATCCGCGCGTCGCGGCGCAGCAGCGTGGCGGCGCGGGAGGCGGGGCAGGTGCTCGAGGTGCTCGTGCGGGAAGGGGACGCGGTGCAGGCCGGGGACCCGCTCGCCCGCCTCGACACGCGCCGGCAGGAGATCGAGGTGCGTCGGGCGGAGGCGGAGCTGGCCTCGGCCTCGGCCCTGGTGGTGCGCCGCCGGGCGGAGCTGAAGGACGCCGAGCTGGACCTCGGGCGGATCCGCGAGCTGACGGAGCGTTCGAGCGCCTCGCGGGCGGAGCTGGACAACGCGGAGGTCGCCGTCGAGACGGCGCGGGCGGCGGTGGCGGAGGCGGAGGCGGAGGTCTCCGTGGCCGAGGCGGAGCTGGCCGACGCGCGGCAGCGGCTGGAGGACATGGCGATCGTGGCCCCGTACGCGGGGCGGGTGATCGCGCGGATGACGGAGGCGGGGCAGTGGGTCCGCGAGGGGGACGGGGTCGTGGACCTCGTCTCGATGGACGGGCTCGAGGCGTGGGTGGACGTTCCGGAGCGCGTGGTGGACCGCCTGCGCGACGCGGACGCGCCCATCACGCTGCGCGTGGAGGCGATCGGGCGGGAGATCCCGGCCCGCCTGATCGCGATCGTCCCGGACGCGGACCGCCTGAGCCGGACGTTCCCGGTGCGCCTGGCGGTGGAGCAGCCGGGGGACGAGCGGGCGGGGGAGATGAGCGGAGGCGATCGGCCGGACGACCCGGAGGCGCTCAAGCCGGGGATGAGCGTGGTCGCGCTCGTGCCGACGGGGGCGCAGGGGGAGTTCGTCACGGTGCACAAGGACGCGGTGCGGCGGGACGACGCCGGGGAGTACGTCTTCTACGACGCGGGCGGGATGGCGATGGCGGCGCGGGTGCAGCGGATCTTCGCGTTCGGAGACCGCGTGGCGATCCGGGAGGGGCAGATCCGCCCGGGGACGCCGGTGATCGTGGAGGGGAACGAGCGGGTCTTCCCGACGCAGCCGCTCGTGATCCTGAACGCGGGGGGCGAGGGCGGGGCGCAGAACGGGCCGGGATCCGGCCCCGCCGCCGGCGGGGCGGACGGTGCGGCGGGGTCGGGGCGGGGCGCGGAGGGCGGACGGGAGAACCGCGGCTGAGCGAGGCCGCCGCCGGAGCGCACCATGGACATCGTCAAGTTCTCGATCTCCAAGCCGGTGACGGTCACCGTGGGGGTGATCCTCGTCGTGATGTTCGGCCTGATCGGGCTGACCGCGATCCCGATCCAGCTCACGCCGACGGTCGACCGCCCGGTGATCACCGTGACGACGAGCTGGCCGGGGCGTTCGCCCGACGAGATCGTCGACGAGATCACCAAGGAGCAGGAGGAGCGGCTCAAGAACGTCAGCAACCTGAAGACGATGAAGTCGACGTCGTCGGAGGGGCAGGCGGAGGTGCAGCTCGAGTTCTACGTCGGCGCGGACATCTCGCGGGCGCTGCTGGAGGTGAACGACCGCCTGCGGCAGGTGCCGGCCTACCCGGACGACGTGGACGAGCCGACGATCAAGGCGGCGGACGGCGCGAGCGAGAACGCGATCGCGTGGATCATCATCGACCTGCCGAGCGACAAGATCCCGCTGCACCCGGGGTTCGAGGTGTCGTCGCTGTACGACGCGCTCGACAAGGAGGTGAAGCCGTTCCTGGAGCGGATCGACGGCGTCGCCGAGGTGAACATCTACGGCGGGCGCGAGCGCGAGGCGCAGGTGCTGGTGGATCCGACCGCGCTGGCCCAGCGCGGGCTGAGCCCGCTCGACGTCATCGCCGCGCTGCGGGGCGAGAACCGGAACGTCTCCGCCGGGACGATCGCGGAGGGCAAGCGCGACTACCGCGTGCGCCTGCTCGGGCAGTACGAGACGGTCGACCAGATCCTGGAGACGGTGATCGCGCACCGCGACGGGCGCGCGGTGTACGTCAAGGACGTCGCCGAGGTGCGGATCGGGCACGTCAAGGAGCGCGGGTTCGTCCGCACGATGGGGCACCCGGCGATCGCGATGAACGTGATCCGCCAGACGAACGCCAACGTCATGGACGTGATGGCCGACGTGCGGGAGCGGGTCGCGGCGGTGCGGGAGGAGATCCTCCCGGCGCTGGGCGGCGTGACGGTGCTCCCGGACGGGACGCGGCGGCCCGTGGGCCCGGACCTGCGGATCACGCAGGTCTACGACGAGACCACCTACATCGACAGCGCCATCGCCCTGGTGACGGACAACCTCTGGGTCGGGGCGCTGCTCGCCTCGCTGATCCTGCTCCTGTTCCTGCGGTCGTTCGTCTCCACGGGCATCATCGCGATCGCGATCCCGATCTCCGTGGTCGGCACGTTCCTGATCATGCTGGCGCTCGGGCGGACGCTCAACGTGATCTCGCTCGCCGGGCTCGCGTTCGCGGTCGGCATGGTGGTGGACAACGCCATCGTGGTGCTCGAGAACATCTACCGGCGCCTGCAGAACGGGGACCCGCCGATGCGGGCGGCCTACCTGGGCGGCAAGGAGGTGTGGGGGGCGATCCTCGCCTCGACGCTCACGACCGCGGCGGTGTTCGTGCCCGTGCTCACGATCGAGGAGGAGGCGGGGCAGCTCTTCCGCGACATCTCGCTGGCGATCGTGGCCTCCGTCTGCCTCTCGCTGCTCGTCGCGGTGACGGTCATCCCCGCGGCCTGCTCGCGGTGGCTGCGGACGGCGCCGGCGCACCGGTCGCTCGCGCTGCGGCTGTGGGACTCGGCGTTCGGGCTGGCGCCCCTCTGCGCCCGCCTGGTGCGGGGGCTCGGCTCGGCGCTCCGCTGGACGATCACGGGGTGGCGGGCGTGGACCGTGCGCCCGGCGGTGATCCTGGCGATGACGGCGGCCTCGCTCGTCGGCTCGTGGATGCTCATGCCCCCGCTGGACTACCTGCCGGCGGGCAACCGGAACCTGGTCTTCGGCGGGCTGCTCATCCCGCCGGGGATGAGCGTCGAGCACCAGCGGGCGATCGCGGAGCGGATCGAGGCCGTGGTCGGGCCGTACGCGGAGGCGTCGCTCTCCGATCCGGACTGGCGGAGCAAGCTCCCGCCGATCGCGCGGCGCGGCTACGACCCGGCGAACCAGCCGGAGCCGTTCGATCCGGTGCCGGTCGACAACTTCTTCATCGGCGCCTTCGGCGGGGGCATGTTCGTCGGGGCGACGTCCGAGGTCGAGCAGGTCGTCATCCCGGTGGGGCAGCTGCTCAGCAACGCGATGACGGGCATCCCCGACGCCTTCGGCGGGGCGCGGCAGGCCTCGATCTTCGGCGGCGGCGTCGGCGGCGGGAACACGATCGACGTGGAGATCGCCGGCCCGGACCTGGACCGGGTGACGCAGGCCGCGAGCTTCATGATGGGCATCGCCGGGCCGCGGTACGGGTTCGACAAGGTCGGCCCGAGCCCGAGCAACTACAACCTGAAGCAGCCGGAATGGCGGCTCCAGGTGAACCGGCTCGGGCGGGAACTCGGGCTCTCGACCGAGGCGGTGGGCGTGGCGGTGCGGGGCCTCTTCGACGGGGCGTTCGTCGGGGACTTCCGCATCGACGGCGACAACATCGACCTCGTCGTGCTCCCGCAGGGGGGGCGCCTGGCGTACAAGGAACAGCTCGCCGACATCCCGATCCACACGCCCGCGGGGCGCGTCGTGCCGCTCGACACCGTCGTGGACGTCGTTCCGAGCCTGGCGCCGCAGGCGATCCAGCGGATCGAGGAGCTGCCGGCCGTCACCCTGCAGATCACACCCCAGGACGGGCAGGCGATCGAGGCGGCGATGGCGGACATCGAGGAGCACGTCATCGCCCCGGCCCGGGCGGCCGGGCTGATCGACCGGCAGATGCGCATCCGGCTCGAGGGCACGGCCGCGAAGCTGGAGGAGGTCCGCGCCGCGCTCTTCGGGCCCAAGCCGGACCTGACCGCCGCCCGCCCCGCCTGGCGGCGGGGGATGCTCGCCTTCAGCGGGCTGATCCTCGCGGCCGCGGGGGGGATCGGGCTCTGGCTCGTCGGTTCCGCGCTCCCGGCGGCCGTGCGGGCGGCGCCGGCGCGCACGATCGCCGGCGCGGCGCTCTTCGCGGTCGGCGTGCTCGGGCTCTCGGGGATCTGGATGCCCGAGCTGCTCGAGTCGATCGGGATCCGCGAGCCGGGGGCGATCACCGAGACGCTCTCGGGCCTCCGCGACGCCGTGCGCAGCTGGGGCACGGCCGTCGCCGCGGTCGCCGGCATCGTCGGCTACGTCCTCGTCGCGACGCCGATGTTCCGGGCCCGCGAGGGCCGGCTGTACGGAGCGTTCGGGCTGCTCGTCTTCGCGGGCGTCATCGCCGGCGTGTTCCTCGGCGTGGCCCTGAGCCCGGAGCTGGTGCTCGCCCGCTTCGTGTGGGCGCTGCTGGTCACGTACCTGCTGATGTGCGCGCTGTTCGAGAGCTTCACGTACCCGTTCGTGATCATGTTCAGCGTGCCGCTGGCGATCGTCGGCGGGTTCGCCGGGCTGGCGTACATCCACTGGAAGACGTCGCAGGATCCGACGGTGCCGCCGCAGCAGTTCGACGTGCTGACGATGCTCGGCTTCGTGATCCTGATCGGCGTCGTGGTGAACAACGCGATCCTGATCGTGCATCAGGCGCTCAACTTCATGCGCGGCGTCGGCGAGAGCGAGGACGACCTCGTCGAGCGGATGTCGCCGACCGAGGCGATCGTGGCGTCCACGCGGACCCGCGTCCGCCCGATCATGATGAGCGTGCTGACCAGCGTGCTCGGCATGCTCCCGCTGGTGCTCAACCCGGGCGCCGGGTCGGAGATGTACCAGGGCCTCGGGTCGGTGGTCGTCGGCGGGCTGCTCGTCTCGACGGTCTTCACGCTGATCCTCGTGCCGCTGACCTTCAGCCTGGCGCTGCAGTTCGTCGACGGCGTGAAGGGGCTGTTCCGCGGACGCGGGGCGGGCAAGCCCGGGCCCGCGGGGGGCGGCCCGCGCGGCCGGGCCGAGGGATACGCAACGCCCGGAACGTCGGCCGAGCCCGCTCGGGACGGGGAATGGGAGGAACGCCCGGTGCTGCAGCCGGCGTGAAGGGCCGGAGACGATCAACGAACAAGGCCCGGCGGTGGACCGCCGGGCCTTGGTTGTTTCTGCCCGGTGTTGGGGGCCGGCCGCGGCTCAGCGGGCGGCGGGGGCGGCCTGGGTCAGTTCCGCGGTGTCGCGGATGCGGACGTCCAGCCGCCGGGCGGTGGCGGGGGGGACGGGGATGGAGTTGGCCATGGCCCCGGTCCAGCTGTCCTTGTCGAACTCGCCCCACCGCATGAGGTCGGGGTGCTCCAGGCTCTCGCCGCGGGCGGCGCCGGGGTGGAACCGGAGGCTGAGCTTGCGGCCGACGGGGACGTCGAAGGTCCAGATCACCGACCCGTCGCGGAGGTCGCTCAGGGTGACGGTGATGGGCATGTCGTAGGTGCTGACGTAGGTGAAGTGGTCGTCCGACCGCATGTTGCCCTCGACGCGGTTGTACGTGCACGCGCTCGGGACGGCGATCAGGGCGCCGAGGGCGAGGGCGGCAAGGACGGTGCGGCGGGCGTTGAGCGTCGGCATCGCGAAGAGTCTCCTCGGAGTGACGGAGCCTATTTCGGCGCACGGGCCCTTCCGGGACCAGCGGCGGCGCGGGCGAGTGTAGCGGAGCCGCCGACCTCGGGCGGGCTGGCCGTCTGGGCAAGCCGCCCGGGTTGTGCGGCGGGCGTTTCCGGACGCCCCGCGGCTAGCATCGCCGCGTGCCCGAGAGTTCCAACGCCGAGACACCCGTTCCTGTTGCCGAGGATGGTAGCCCCAGGATTTGGGGGATGCGCATCGGGCACGGGTACGACCTGCACCGGCTTGAGCCAATTGCTCCCCAAGGCAGGGGGAGACCGATGGTCGTGGGCGGGGTGCGGTTCGACCACCCGGCCGGGCCGGTGGGGCACTCCGACGGGGACGCCCTGCTGCACGCGATCACGGACGCGCTGCTCGGGGCGATCGGCGAGCCGGACATCGGGCAGTTGTTCCCGGATACGGACCCGCGGCACGAGGCGCAGGACTCGGCGGTGTTCCTGGCCGAGGCGGTGCGGCGGGTGCGCCAGCGCGGGCTGGGGGTGGTGAATCTGGACGCGACGGTGGTGCTGGAACGCCCGAAGCTGGGCCCGCGGAAGGGCGAGGTGCGGGCGCGGGTGGCGGAACTGCTGGGCGTGCCGGTCGATCGGGTCAACGTGAAGGGGAAGACGCACGAGGGGGTGGACGCGGTGGGGGAGGGGCGGGCGATCGAGGTGCACTGCGTGGTGCTGTTGGGAGGGACTGGGGAGTAGGGATCGGGCATCAGGGGGAGGAGGCGGGGTCGCGGGAGGAAGCCGGGGCCGTCCGGGGTGGCGGGCGGCTCGGCGGGTGCGGGTCGGATTCAGGGCCGGGGAACCTCGAGGCCGGGGATGTGCTCGGCTCCGGCGGGGACGGTGATCGAGGAGCCTTCGAGCGAGCCGTCGATGGGCTCGTAGCGTCCGCCGAGGTGCTCGGCGAGGAAGGCCTCGGTCACGGCGTTGAAGGCGATGCTGTTCTCGGGGCGGGCGAAGCCGTGCCCCTCGTCGGGGAAGACGACGTAGGTGACGGGGATGCCGTGCTGCTGCATGGCGGCGACGATCTGGTCGCTCTCGGCCTGCTTGACGCGCGGGTCGTTGGCGCCCTGGGCGATGAGCAGCGGGTCCTCGATGCGGTCGGCGTAGTTGAGGGGGCTGCGTTCCTCGAGGAGGCGGCGGCCGTCGTCGGTGTTCGGGTCGCCGACGCGCGAGGTGAACTGGGCGATCAGCGGGGCCCAGTAGGGCGGGATGGAGGCGAGGAGGGTGTTGAGGTTGCTGGGCCCGACGATGTCGACGCCGGCGGCGAAGACCTCGGGGGTCATGGTGAGCCCGACGAGGGTGGCGTACCCGCCGTAGGAGCCGCCCATGATGGCGACGCGATCGGGGTCGGCGATGCCGCTCGCGATCGCCCAGTCGACGGCGTCGATGAGGTCGTCGTGCATCTTGCCGGCCCACTCGAAGTTGCCGGCGTTGAGGAAGCTCTTGCCGAACCCGGTGGAACCGCGGAAGTTGACGCTGAGGACGGCGTAGCCGCGGTTGGCGAGCATCTGGTGGTAGGGGTTGTAGCCGAAGGCGTCGCGGGCCCAGGGTCCGCCGTGGACGAGCAGGACCATGGGCAGGCGGCGGTCGGTGCGCGGGCGGTCGCCGCGGGTGCGGTCGGCCGGGATGGGGAGGGTGAGGTAGCCGACGAGGTCCAGCCCGTCGCGGCTCTCGATGACGACGGGGCGCATGGGGGCGAGGGGCTGCCCCTCGAGTTCGGGGCGGTTGCTGAAGAGGTAGGTCGCGGTGCGGGTGGCGCGGTCGTAGCTGTAGTACTCGGCTGGGGCGTCCGAGAGGGTGTAGGCGACGATCCACTTGTCGTCGGCGAGGGTGCGGCTGGTGACGGTGAAGTCGCCGTCGCGGACGCGGCGGAGGGCCTCGAAGTCGCGGCGGATGTCGCTGTCGAGGACGGTCCAGCGGACTCGGTCGTAGTTCGAGGCGGCGGCCTCGATCCGCTTGGTCTCCGGGTTGATCATGGCGCCCGAGATGTCCGCCCGCTCGTCCTCGAAGACGAGCGCGGTCTCGCCGGTGCGGAGGTCTCGGGTGTAGAGGGCGGCGGTGTTGCCCTGGCGGGAGTCGATCATGTAGATGACCTCGCCGCTGCCGTCGAAGCCGACGATGGCGGTGGTCATGCTGTCCTCGAAGGGGATGCGGTCGAACGGCTCGGGCTCGCCGCCCTCCTCGCCGGGGATGCGGAAGAGGTTCATCGAACCGTCGGGCGCGTACTGGTACGCGAAGCGGACCCGGAAATCGTCGTCGATGGTGAAGCCGAGGAAGCCGGGGTTCTCGCGGAGGAGCGTGCGCTCGCCGGTGACGACGTTGACGCGGTGGAGGTCGAAGAGCTGCGGGTTGCGGTTGTTGATGCCGAGGACGATCTCGTCCGGGAAGTTGCGGCTGGTCTGCTCGATCTGGACGCGGGCGCCGGGGAAGGGGGAGAGTTCGGTCTGCTCGCCGTTCTCGACGTCGACGGAGAAGGCGTGGAAGTTCTCGTCGCCGTCGGCGTCCTGGAGGTAGACGACGTGCGTGCCGTTGTAGGCCCAGAAGTACTGGCGGATGCCGCGCCCCGTGTCGTCGGTGATCGGGCGGGCGGCGTCGAGGTCGTCGGCCGGGGCGACCCAGACGTTCAGCACGCCGTTCACGGGGGCGAGCCAGGAGATGTGGCGCCCGTCGGGGCTGTAGCTGACCGAGGCGCGGGAGGGGTTGCCGAAGAGGATCTCGCGGGGGATGAGGGGGATGTGGGCCATCGTCCGCTGCACGTCCGTGGTCCGGTTCCAGCGTCCTTCGGGGGCGGGGAGGGGGTCGGGCAGGGCCTCGTGGAGCCCGGGCTGGGCGGCGGCGGGCAGCGCGGCCGCGAGCCCGGTGGCGAGGGCGAGCAGGGCGGTGAAGCGGCGTGGCGTCATTCGGGCGACTCCTTGGTGTCCGTGGCGGGGGAGCGGGATTCTCCCTCGGCCGGCGCGGGGGCGGGCTGAGGAACGGCGCAAGAACTGCGGGAAGAGGCGGCGCATCGCCCCTCCGGTCGGGAATGGTCTGCGCGACCGGTCCAGTCTACCTGAGGCGGGGGATCGGGTTCCGATATCCTCTCCGCCTCTTTGGGAGGCCCCGCGAACACGGAGAGGAATCGGCATGGCCCACGTCGCACCCGGTCCCGGCGAGCAGTACCTCATCCGCCGGAAGGTCTTCAAGATCCTCGGCAACGCGTTCCATGTCTACGGGGCGGGGGGCGGGCTGGTCGCGTACTGCAAGCAGAAGGCGTTCAAGCTCCGCGAGGACATGCGGTTCTACACCGACGAGTCCGAGGCGAACGAGCTGTTCAGCATGAAGGCCCGGTCGATCCTGGACTTCAGCACGACGTACGACGTGCGGCTGCCGACGGGCGAATCCCTCGGGTCGCTGCGGCGCAAGGGCTTCAAGAGCATGCTGCGGGACGAGTGGGCGATCTTCGCGCCCGAGTCCGAGGGGGAGCAGCAGATCGGGCGGATCATCGAGGACTCGGCGGGGCTGGCGATCGCGCGGCGCCTGCTCGGGGACTGGGGCGGGATGCTTCCGCAGAGGTTCCGGATCGAGGACGCGGGCGGGCGGGCGATCGCCACGTACCGGACGAGCTTCAACCCGTTCATCTACAAGCTCGGGGTGACGATCCACGAGAAGGACGAGCGGTTCGACGACCTGCTGATCCTGGCGGCCGGGTGCCTGCTGGCGGCGATCGAGGGGCGGCAGAACTAGGGGAGAGGCGTCGGCGGCGTCCGCGCTCGGCGCGATCCGGCGGCGGTTGCCTTCCGTACGGAGCCTCGCCTACCCTTGCGGTCCCGCTTCCGGCGGGGTCACGCGGACGTGGCGGAATTGGCAGACGCGCTAGGTTCAGGTCCTAGTGGGAGTAAAATCCCGTGAAGGTTCGACTCCTTTCGTCCGCATTGACAAGGCCTTGAAACCAGGGCCTTTACGAACGAGGCCGCCCGGAAGGGCGGCCTTTTTCGTGCGCTCAGGGGCCCGCGTCCGAGACACGGGAATCCCCTGGGCAGGGTGGTCTTTCGCCGTCGGGGCGGGACAGGTCGGAGGTGGGTGGATCCTGAATGAGCCCCGGCGGCGTTTCGGCGGCCGGGACCCCTCTCCTCGCTCGGCGGGGGGATGAGGGAACCTCGGGGGGTGCTCAGCACCCGGCCCGGAAGAGCCCGAGGTACGAGAGGAGATCGTTCACGTCGACGTCTCCGCTGGCGTCGATGTCGGCCGCGGGGGCGGCGTTGCGGAAGGCGCCGAGGAAGCCGAGGAGGTCGTTGACGTCGACGGTCCCGTCGGCGTCGAAGTCGGCCTGGCAGGATTCGACCGCGGCGACCTGGAGGGAGACGGTGGTCGTGCCGTACCCGACGTTCCAGCGGACGGTGGTGTTGCCGACGTGGGTGACGGGGTTCCCGGCGAAGGCGCCGTTGACGGCGGCCGCGCCGCTCAGGATGGTGTAGACGTCGCCGACCTCGGGGATCAGCGTGCCGGAGCCGAGGTCGAGGAGTTCGACCTCGATGGCGCCGGCGAGGCTGGCGTTCCCTCCGGTGAGGCTGAGGAGGTCATATTCCGAGCCGGGGGCGTCGCCGCCGATCTGGACGCGCCAGACGCCCGCGGCGCCCTGCACGAAGGCGTTGGCGGAGGCGGAGGCGGGGCCGTCGCCGATCCGGAGTTCGCCGTCGTTCCGCAGCCGGGCGCCGCCGAGGGCGGCGCCGTGGCGGAGATGCATGGAGCCGGAGGCGGCGTTCTGCAACTCGCCGGAGCCGGCGAAGGAAGCGCCGGCGTAGATCTCGCTCGGGCCCCCGAGCCGCATGAACGCGCCGGCGGGGAGCAGGACGGTGCTGGCGGGCTCGAACCGGACGGCGGCCGAGACGAGCACGCGCTCGCTGACCTCGACGTGCCCCCTGATCTGAACGGGCGAGCCGGCGAGGCGTTCGACGTAGGTGACCGGGGCTCCGGCGAGCGTCATCTCGCCGCTCATGACCCAGGAGTCGGTCGGTTGCGGGAGGTCGATCTCGAGCCTGGCGGGGAACGAGGGACCGATGTCCATCGAGCCGTTGAAGATGCGCCCGTTGGAGCGGTCGATGTAGACGGTGTCGATGGTCAGCGCGTTGGCGATCTCCCAGTGGGTGATGCCGGGGCCTCCGTCCATGTCGAACACGTCGGCGTCGATGGTGGTGGGCGCGGAGACCATCGCGTCGCCGTCCTGCGTGACGAGCCCCGACAGGTGCGCCGCGCCGCGCCACTCCGTGGGGGCGGCGAAGACGACGGCCGCGTCGGGCTCGGCGTGGAACGTCCCGCCCTCGACGGTCGTGTCCCCCACGAAGCGCAGGCGCGTCCCGGGCATCAGCTCGGCGGCGAACGTGGGCCCCGTGGTCGCGGCGCTCAGGAAGCGGGCCTCGGCGCCCTGTCCGGTGACGATGAGTTCTCCGAGCAGCTCGGCGTGCCCGCCCGTGAAGCGTGCCGGCTGCGTGGCCGGCTCGGTGGAGATGACGCGGATGACGCTGTTCGCGTCGGCCGTCCATCCGGCGGAGAGGTTCATCGCCAGCTCCCCGCCGCTGACGAGCCAGATCGTGCCGCTGTAGCTGTCCTGCAGCTCGGTGCCGATGACGGTGAGCCGGTCGTAGGCGCCGACGGTCGGGCCGCCGCCGTGCGCCCGGATCTCGCCGAGTTCGGACAGGCCGTCGAGGTCGATCAGCCCCGTCCCCTGCTGCTCGATCACGATGCCGCCGGCGGTGTCGGGGTCGATCGGGGCGGCGAAGCGAGCGGCGACCGCGGCGTTCGAGCGGAGGCGGATCGTGCCGCTGCCGGAGATGATGCTGTCGGCGGTGGTGCTGAGCAGCCCGTCGACGCGGAGGACCCCGCCGAGCAGGCGGATCTGGCCGCCGTCGGAGATGCTCAGCGCGTCGCCGACGTCGACGCTGATCGCGCTCACGCCCGCGGGTTTGACGCGGAGCTGCGAGCGGAAGCGGTTGTCCCCGACCATGTTGCTCCCGGAGACGAAGACGTCGTCCTGCACGTCGAGGCTGCCGCCGAAGCCCTCGACGATCATGCCGTTGGAGATCCGGAGGTCGCCGATCTGCGGCGGGACGGTGATGCGGACGACGGAGTTCTGGGTGAGGCGTCCGATCCAGGCGGTGTCGGCCGCGTTGGGGAGGGCGGCGGGCGACCAGAAGCCGGGGGTGTTCCAGTCGGCGTTGGGCGGGCCGTTCCAGTCGCGGTCGGCCGCGGAGGCGGCGCCGGACGCGGCGATCAGGGAGGCGACGGCGGTGGCGGCGCGGCAGGGGCGGCGCGTGCGGACAGTTCGGACGTGCATGATGCTTCTCCTGGGTGCGTATCGAGAACGTGGGGTTGGAGGTCCGCCGCGGCGGCGCCGGGCGGTCTTTGGGAGCGGAGCGGCGGCTGCGGGCGGCGGGCCGGTCCGACGGTGGCGGGCGTCGACGCGGGGGCGTCGTCGGTCCGCCGAAAGGAGCCGCGGCGACTGGGGGATCGCCGGGCTCCGGCCCCGCCGCCGCGGCGGGGGCACGGGAGATGGGCTCAGCAGCCGCTGCGGAAGAGCCCGAGGTAGGCGAGGAGGTCGGCGACGTCGACGCCGCCGGCGCCGTCGACGTCGGCCGAGGCGGCGCCGCCGCGGAAGGCGCCGAGGAAGGCGAGCAGGTCCGTGACGCCGAGGGCGCCGTCGCCGTCGAAGTCGGCCTGGCACTGCTCGATCTCGGCGACGTGCAGCGAGACGGAGTTCGGGGCGTAGGCGATCGTCCAGTGCACGGTGGCGTCGCCCGCCTGCGAGGGCGGGACGGACGAGACGGAACCGCCCACCCCGCCGGCGGGGGACGTGAGGATCGTGAAGGCGTCGCCGACCGCGGGGACGAAGCCGTCGATGAGTTCGACGTGCAGCTCGCCGCCGATCGTCGCGGCGCCGCCGGTCACGAGCAGCGCGTCGTGTTCGGCGATCGGCGCGTGCCCGCCGATCTCGATATGCCACTCGCTCCAGGCGGGGTGGATGAACCGGTCGACGGCGGCGCCGCCGGGGCCGTCGGCGATGCGGAGCGCCCCGTAGTTCCGCAGGCCGACGGGGCCGAGGGAGGCGCCGTCGTGCAGGAGGAGGCTGCCGAAGGAGGAGGTCTGGAGTTCGCCCGAGCCCTGGAAGGTCGCGTTGGCGCGGACGACCCCCTCATCCCCGATCTGCAGGGAAGCCCCTCCGGGGATGGTGGTCGTGGACAGGTTGCCGAAGGTGACGGGCGCCGCCACGCGCACCCGGTCCGCGACGTCGACCGCGCCCTCGAACCGGACCGGCGAGCCGCGGAGGCGCGTGCCGGGGGTGACGGGTTCGCCGTGGAGGTTCATGGTCCCGCTCATCACCCAGGCGGGGGCGCCCGGGGGGAGGTTGATCTCGAGCGCCGTGGAGACGCCGGAGCCGATCCGCATGGAGCCGTCGAAGACCGATCCGGCGCTCCGCTCGATGGCGTCGGCGTTGATCTCGAGCCTCGCGTCGAGGTCCCAGTGGGTTCCGCCGCCGCCGCCGTCGAGGTCGAACTCCTCCGCGTCGATCGTGGTGGCCTGCGTGACGCGGGCGTCGCCGTCCTGCGTGGCGAGCCCGGTGAACGAAGCCGCGCCGCGCCACTCCGTCTCGCCTCCGAACACGACGGCGGCGTCCTCGCCGACGCCGAACGCGCCGCCGTGGATCCGGACGCCGCCGAGGAAGCGGAGGCGCGTGGTGGGGCCGAGGCCGGCGGTGAAGGAGGGGAAGATCGTCGCGTCGCTCTCGAAGCGGGCCTCGGAGTGCTCGCCGCTGACGGTGAGCTCGCCGTAGAGGGTGACGTCGGCGCCGGTGATGCGGGCGGGCTGCGTCGCGGGGAGGGGCGTGGTCACCGCGATCAGGCTGTTCGGGCCCGCGGTCCAGGGCATGGCCAGGTTCATCTCGAGGCGGGCGCCGCTGACCATCTGGAGAACGCCGTCGAAGGTCTCGGCGAGGCGGTCGCCGACGATCGTGAGGCGGTCGTAGGCCGCAGGGTTGGCGAGGGTTCGGCCGTCGAGGGCGAGGACGCCGTTCTCGGCGGAGCCGTCGAGGTCGAGGGGGGAGTCGCCGGTCATCTCGATGGTGATGCCGTCGGTGTTCGGGTCGAGGCGGCCGCCGAAGCGAGCGGCGACGACGCCGGGGTTGTCGAGGCGGAGCCGGACCGTGCCGTGGCCGGTGATCGCCGAGTCGGCGTCGACCACGAGCTGGCCGTCGACCTGGACGATGCCGCCGAGCATCTCGATCCGGGCGCCCTCCTGGACGGTGAGCCCGTCCTGGACCCAGACGTCCCAGGGATCTCCGGATTCGGTCACGCGGATCTGCGAGGGGAAGTAGGTGATGCCGAGGCGGTTGCGGCCCTTGAAGACCGCGTCGTCCTGCACGTAGAGGTTGCCCCCGAGCAGGTGCAGCGTCATGCCGTTCTCGACGCGCAGGTCCTGAACGGACGCGAGGGTCGGCATCCAGACGTTCTTGTTGGCGACGCCGTTGACGCCGAAGCGGGCGGTGTCGTTGAGGTTCGGGACGCCGGCGGGGGACCAGCTGTTGACGACGTTGAAGAAGCTGTGGTCGGGGCCGATCCAGTCGCGGGTGACGGCCGAGGCGGGGGCGACGAGCCCGGCCGCGGCGAGCAGCAGGGCCGCGTTCGGCACGGCGTTGCCGGGGCGGGAGCGATGGAGGGGATTCGTGGGATCGAGACGCATCGTGCCTCTCCTGAGGGGGGCGCCCGGGCGCCGGTCGCGGGGTTGCGTGGGTTCGGCGGCGGGAGCGGCCGCGTGGCCGGCTCGCCGCCCGGATCGCGAGATCCGCGGGCGGCGCCGCGGGGAACGACGCGGAAGCCGCGGAGCGGCCGCGCCACGAAACGCGGCGGAGCATCCGGATTCGGGGGGCGTGGCCGGCGCCGAGTGAGAGAGGCGGAGAGTCAGGCGCGGGTGTCGCCCGCGGGCGGCCGTTGGGCCCGGGCGCGCTCCGCGGCCGCGATCATCTGGGCGCTCACGAGGCGCAGCGCGGTGCGCCACTCGTCGAGCGTCCGCGGGTCGGCGCGGTCGCCGAGCAGCTGGCGCATCGCGTCCACCAGCAGTTCGACGACGAGGTCGTAGTGCTCCGGCCTGGCGCCGTAGCCGGCGTGGCGCTCGCCCAGGGCCGCGAGCATCGCCGCGTTCTCGCCCGGGGCCTCGAGGTTCTTCACGATCGCGTCGAGCGAGGAAAGAAGCTTCTGTGCCTGCACGCGCGGGTCGGTGCGGAAGAGGGGGCGCAGCTCGGGCGCCCTGGCGAACAGGCTCGCGTAGAACAGGTCCGCCAGGCGGGTGCCCTCGGCGCGGACGGCCTCGTAGCTCCGGCGGAGGCGCTGGGTCAGCGCGTCGTCGAGCGGGATGCCGCGCAGATCGTCGGTGACGGTCGGCGGGACGATGGGATGGCGGTGGACCGGCATGGGTCGGACTCCTCGGCGACATCCGCGTTCGGGGATCGGCAACACACTTCGGGATGTCGGTTCGAAGGGTGGGCGTGTGCCGCGGGCGGTCAGGGCGCGGCGGCCGCCGCGGAGCGGGCGAGCATGGCCTTGCGGAGCCACGCGCGCTCCGCGGGCGCGAGGTCCGGCCGCGACTCCAGCGAGCGCATCGCGGCGTCGAGGTCGCCTCCGGCGGCGTCGAGGGAACGCTCGACGAGGGCGGCGGCGGTCCGCTGCGCCTCGGCCGCGCTGGCACGGGCGGCGAGGCGCCGGGCCTGCGGCGCCGTGTCGAGCAGCCGGACGGTGCCGTTGTACGAGCCGACGGCGAGCCAGCGGCCGTCGGGGCTGAAGGAGAGGCCCCGGATCGCCGAGTCCTGGGCGCCGAACGACCCGATCAGATCGTGCGTGGCGGTGTCCCACAGGAGGACCTGCCCGAACCAGGAGCCGGCGGCGAGGCGCGAGCCGTCGGGGCTGAGGGCGAGGCAGGTGACGAACTGCCCGTGCCCGTCGAGGGTTTCGAGGCAGGCGCCGCTCTGCACGTCCCAGAGACGCACGGTCTGGTCGCGCGAGCCGCTGTAGAGGCGGCGGCCGTCGGGGCTGAAGAGGACGGCGAAGACGTCGGAGCGGTGGCCGTCGAGGCGGAACCGCTCTTGCCCGGTGCGGGCGTCCCACAGCCGGACGGTGCCGTCGCGCGATCCGGTGGCGATGGTCTCGCCGTCCGGGCCGAAGCGGACGCAGTTGACCCGGGCCTCGTGACCGCGGAGAACGAACTGCTCGCCGCCCGCGCGGGCGTCCCACACCCTGGCGGTCCGGTCGCTCCCGCTCCCGGCGAGGCGTTCGCCGGTGGGATCGAACGCGACCGACCAGAAGTGCGAGCCGGCGCCGGCGAACTCGCCGGTGAGCCGTCCGGTTTGCGCGTCCCAGATCCGCACGGCGCCGTCGGCTCCGGCGGTGGCGAGGCTGCGCCCGTCGGGCGCGAACGTGACGTCGTAGAGGACGCCGGCGTGGGCCGGGAGGCGGGCGATCGGCTCGGCCAGCTCCGGGTCCCAGACCCAGAGCGAGCCGGAGCGGGTGCCGGAGGCCAGGAGGGAGCCGTCGGGGGAGAACGCGACGCCGAAGACGTATCCGTCGTGCCCGGGCAGCGCGGTGATGCCTCCGGAGAGGGCGTCGGCGACGCTCCAGGAGCGGAGGGTGCCGTCCCACGAACTGGAGACGAGCACGCCGTCGCCGGGGCGGAAGTGCAACCCCGAGACGGCCTCTTCGTGCCCGCCGAGCCGTGCGGCGACGGCGCCGTCGGCGACCGAGATGAGCACGATGCCCCGCTGGATGACCCCGGCGGCGATGAGGGTCGCGTCGTTCGAGAACGCGAGGGAGCGCACGCTGCTGACGCCCCCGGTCGCGGCGAGGTCGTGCACCAGCCGCGCCTCGGGGATGCTCCAGACCGTGACGCGGCCGCGGGCGCCCGCGGCCGCGAGGAGTTCGTCGTCGAGGCTGATGACCGTGTGGTCGACCACGCCGCCGAAGTCGAACGCGGCGAGGAGGGCCAGGTCCGCGTCGCGGAGCCAGACGGCGCCGGCGCGGTTGTGCGTGACGATGAAGGAGCGGTCGTGCGACACGCCGACGCCGTGGACGCCGCCCGGCTGATCCACGACGCGGACCGGCGCCGCCCCGTCGCGGCTCCAGATCTGGAGCGTTCCGCCCGCGGTCGCCGCGGCGATGCGGCCGCCGGACAGGCAGGCGACGTCCGCGACGGATTCGGCGGCCGTCCCGACGAGGCCGGCCGGGCGGAGATCTTCGGCGTCCCAGAGGCGGACCGCGCCCGAGGCGTCGCCGGTCGCGAGGTGCCGGCCGTCGGGGGTGAAGTCGAGCGCGAAGATCGCGTCGCCGGACTCGAGGGCGGCGTGCGCGAGGAGATCGCCGCCGTCGGCGTCCCAGAGGCGGAGAGAGCCGTCGCGCGCGGCGGTGGCGAAGCGCGCGCCGTCCGGGGCCACGGCGAGGCCCAGGATCATGTCGGCGTGCGCCTCGACGGTGCCGAGGCTCTGCTCGGACAGGGTGGCGAGGAAGTCCCACTCCCACCCGCGGTGCTGGGGGGCGGCGGAATGGAGGCGCGTGCGCATCTGCTGGAACTCGCCGGTCTGCATCGCCGAGAGGGCGCCCGCGACCTGGGCGATGTAGGCCTGCCAGACGGCGGCGTCGCGCTCGCGGATCGCCCGGTGCTCGGCGGCCTCGCGGCGGGCGGCCTCGGCGGCGAGCCGGACCGCGAGGGCGGAGCTGACCGCCGCGACGAGGACGATGCTCGCGGCGACGGCGACGCTCGCCGAGACCAGCGCCCGGTTCCGGCGGGCGAACAGGCGGAAGCGGTGGAGGGGGCCGGGCGACGTCGCCTCGACGGGCTGGTGGTCCAGGTAGCGGCGGACGTCCGCGGCCAGCGCCTCGGCGCTGGCGTAGCGGCGGCGGGGGTCCTTGTCGATCGCCCGCAGGATGATCGCCTCGACATCGGCGGGGACGGACGGGCAGGCCTCGCGGGGCCGGAGCGGGGGATCGCGCGTGATCGCGTGGAGGGCCGCGGGGAGGGGGACGGCGGAGAAGTCGTGCGGGAGGCGGCCGCAGGCGAGTTCGTAGAGGCAGACGCCGAGCGCGTAGACGTCGGTGCGGAGGTCGATCGCCGTCCCGGCCCCGCACTGCTCGGGGCTCATGTAGTGCAGGGTGCCGATGACCTGCCGCTCGTCGTCGGCGACGGTGATCGGCTCGGCGCCGCCCTCGACGGAGCGGGCGACGCCGAAGTCGATCACCTTCGGGCGCCCGTCGGCGCCGACGAGGATGTTGCCCGGCTTCAGGTCGCGGTGGATCACGCCGAGCTGGTGCCCGTGGTGCACGGCGTCGCAGACGGCGGCGAACATCTCCAGGCGCGCGAGCAGGGGCATCGCGTGGCGGTCGGCGTAGGCGGTGATGGGCAGGGCGTCGGGGATGAACTCCATCGCGAAGAACGGCGCCGCGCCGCCCGAGCCCAGGTGGGCCGTGCCGGCCTCGAAGATCTGCGCGATGCCCGGGTGCCGGAGCCTGGCGAGGACCTCGGTCTCGAAGCGGAAGCGGAGGTAGGCCTCGCGCCGCGTCAGCCCGCGGCGCATGACCTTCAGCGCGACGCGGCGCCTCGGCTGGTCCTGGAGCGCCTCGTACACCACCGCCATGCCGCCGACGCCCAGCACGCCGACGACGAGGTAGTCGCCGACCGCGTCGGGGATGGGCTGGAGTTCGTCGTCGGCCGTGCTCAGGGCCGGACGCTCGAGGAAGGAGGTCATCCGCTCGGCGGCCGCGAGGAGTTCGCGGACGCGCCGCGCCAGGGCCGCGTCGTCGGCGCACGCGCCGTCGACGAAGTCCGGGCGGCCGGCCGGCTCCACCTCGAGGGCGCGCATCAGCACGGCGTGGGACCGGCGCTCGAGTTCAGAGGCGGGCGGCATCCGGACGCTCCGTGGCCTCGCCCGCCAGGCGGCAGAACAGCCAGGCCTTGGCGGCCTTCCACTCCCGGTCCACGCTGCGGGCGCCGATGCACAGCGCCCGCGCGACTTCCGGCACGGTGAGCCCGCCGAAGTACCGGAGTTCGACGATCCTCGCCTGCCGCTCGCTGAGCGTCTCCAGCTCGGCGAGGGCCTCGTCGAGGGCGACGAGGTCGACGTCCGGCGTCCCGTCCACGGCGGCGATCCCGGTCAGGGGAACGCGCTCGGCCCGCCCGCCGCGCTTCGCCGCCAGCTTCTCGCGGGCGTGGTCCACGAGGATGCGGCGGATGATGCGCGAGGCCACCGAGAAGAAGTGGACGCGGTCCTTCCAGTCCGTGGAACGCTGGTCGATCAGCTTCATGTAGGCTTCGTGCACCAGCGCGGTCGGCTGGAGCGTGTGGTCGCTCCGCTCGGCGCGCAGGTGCCCGGCCGCGAGGCGGTGGACGTCGTCGTAGATCGCGGCCATGAGCGCGTCCAGGTCGCGCCGATCGCCGGAGGCGGCGGCCCGGAGCAGGCGCGTCAGGTTCGCGTCGGAGTCCGGCATGGGGTGCTTGGCGCCGTCGGCGCGGGCCCGCGGCCCGCCGCCCGAGCCTACCTCGCCGGGGGCGCGGGCGGCAACGCCTTTCTGCGTCCGTCCGGCGGCCCGCGGCCGGGCTCCACGGCCCGTCGCGGCGGGATCCGAAGCGGTGTGCCGGACGCGGCGGCTCGCGCTCTGGGTCATCTGGGCGTCCTCCTCCTGCGGCGGGGCTGGGTGGGGCGGGTGCGGCCGAGCGGCCACCCCGCCACGGGTGAGGACGCGGAAACGGCGCCGCCGCCGCGCCACCGCCCGGTTTCGACCGTGGCGCCCGACGGGGTCGGGGCGGAGAAGTCCCGAAGTTCCAGGGACATTCCCTCCCGACTCCGGCAGAGTTTCGCGATGAGCGGGGCAGGGGTGGGGTGGGGTGGGGTGGGGGCCCAAAAAAGACACCGCCCGACGCGGGCGCGTCGGGCGGCGGGAGGATCTCGCTCGGGAAGGGAGCGGATCAGTCGGTGTCGGTCGGGACGGAGACGACCTGACCGTTGTTGAGGGTCTGCGAGGCGTCGCGGACCAGGGCCTCGTTGCTCGCCGGGAGCGGGAGCGGGGCGGGCTGGGCGAGGCGGCTGTCCCAGTTCTGCTGGGCCGCGGTGTTGAAGCTGCTCACCGCGTCCGAGAGGCGGGTCAGGGCGCCGTTGCTGATCTCGCGGTACGCCGCGGCCTCGGCGAGGGCCCGCTCGGCCTGGGCGCCCTGCTCGATGCCGGCGTAGTAGACGTCGGCGTAGGCCCGGTTGCGGTCGGCGTCGGTCTGGACGACGCGGGCCTGGAAGCGGGCGTAGGTCGCCGAGTCCTCGGCGCCGGCGATGCGGAGCTGCTCGCCGACGGAGGCCTGGGCCACGCGGTGCTGGGCGGCGATGTTCGCCCGGCGGCTCAGGTCCTCGGCGGTGTAGCCGTTGATCTGGGCCTCGGCGTTGGCGACCATGCGGACGATCTCGGCCTCGGCGACGCTGCGCTGGGCGTTGTTCAGGTCGCGGAGGTAGGCGAGGTCGGCCTGGGCGATCTTGCGGGCGGCGATGTGCTGGGCCGTCAGCTCCTGGGTGTTCGCGATGGTGATGCGCTCGAACACCTCGGCGTTGTAGATGGCCTCGTTGAAGTTGGCCTCGGCGACCGCCTTGAAGGTGTTGGCGGTCTGGTCCAGGCGGGCGAGCTCGGACTGGAGGATCTGCTGCTGGGCCTGGATCTCCTGGCGCATCTGGGCGACGATGGCGCGCTGGCTGGTCTCGAGGGCGTCGGCCTCCTGGGCGAGCTGGGCGACGGTCGCCTCGCCGCGGCGGGCCGTCGAGTCGCGCCGCACCTCGAGGCTGGCGATCTTGGTCTCGCCGTTGCGGGCGGTGGCCTCGGCCTCGGCGCGGAGCTGGGCCACGCGGGCCGTGCTCTTCTTGCCGAGGGCCTCGGCGCCGGCGCGGAGGGTCTCGATGCGGGCGATGGTCTGCTTGCGGGTGCTCTCCGCGTCGATCTCGGCGCGCGAGCGCTCGGCGTTGGCGGCGGCGATGACCGACTGGACGCGGCTGAGGTCCTCGGCGACCTCGGCCTGGGCCTTGCGGTCGAAGGCGTCGAGGCGGGCGTGCCAGGCCTCGTGCGCCGCGACCTTCTCGCTCCACCAGGCGTTGAAGTCGGCGGTCTCGGCGTCGCGCTGGGCGTACGCCTCGGCCTCCATCGCGTCGGCCTCGACGCGGAACTTGCTCGCCTCGGCGAGGGCCGTGCGGAAATCGGCGATCGGCTGCGGCTCGACGACCGCGGGGCGGACCGGCGCGGGCGTGATGCCGGGGGCGGGCTCGCCGGCCTGGGCGGTGGCGCCGGGGCCGGTCGGCTGGTTGTTCAGGGTGACGTTGCCGTTCAGCGCCTGGCGGGCGATCTGCTCGCGGAGCGAGGCCTCGAGCTGCCGCGCGTAGGCGTTGGCCTCGGTGCGGATCTTCTCGAACTCGGCCTGGGCGATGGTGCGCTCGTGGGCGCTGGTCTCGCGGATGGCCTGGACGCGGGCGTCGATCTCGGCCTTGACGAAGCGGGCCCGGGCGTTGGACTCGATCTCGTCGGCCTTGGCGCGGTGGACCGCGACGTCGGCGAGGGCCTCCTCGACGTTGCCGGCGATCCAGTCCTGCGCCTCGGTGTAGGTGACGCGGGCGAGCTCCAGGGAGCGGTCGGCCTCGGCGCGGCGGCGCTCGGACTCGGCGCGGTAGGAGTCGGCCTTGGCGCTGGCGGCCTTGCGGAGCTCCTCGGCCTGGGCCATCGCGTTCTCGTACGCCACCTCGGCGCCGAGGATCGCGAGGCGGAACTGCTCGTCGACGTCGGTCGCCTCGAGCGTGTCGGCCTCGCTCAGCATCTCCGCGATGCGGGCGGCGGAATCCTTCTCGAGGGACTCGGCCTTCTGCGTCAGGTCGGCGACGGCCGCGGCCGTCGTCTCGCGGACGGTGGTGATCTCCTGGCTGATCTCGGTGATCTTCGCGGCCGTCTGCTCGGCGACCGTGCGGGACTGCGAGCGCAGGTCGGCGACGCGCTCGGCGGCGCGCTGCTCGGTCAGGCTGGCGGTCTGGATCATCTGGTCGATCATGGCGCCGCCGCGCTCGTTCACGGCCTGACGCTCGGCGAGCATGCGCTCGTGCTCGGCGAGCGCCTGCTCCCACTCGCTCTCCGCCTGCGAGCGCATCCGCTCGACCTCGGCCTGCCACTCGCGGACGGAGGCCTGGAGCAGGGTCTCGCTGCGGCGGTGGCTCGCCTCGTAGCTGATCGCCTTCGCGTCGACGCGCTCGTCGAACTCGTTGATCTTGGCGTCGAAGACGTTCTTGGCCCGGTCGGTGCCGGCGAGGGCGATCTCGTGCTGGCTGAAGGCGCGGGCCAGGTCGCTGTCGGCCTGGGCCGTCGAGTCGGCGAAGTCCGCGTCGGCGCGGACGCGGAACGCCTCGGCGGCGCCGCGGCGGGCCTCGCTCTCGGCGGTGGCGACGCGGGCCTCGGTCACCCAGCGCTGGGGGAGCTGGACCTCGCGGCCCTGCTCGAAGTACGTCTGGTTGGTGAACGCGCCGCGGTGGGCGTCGTTCGGGATCGAGACGCTCGCGAGCCCGGCCTTCTGCCGCAGCTCCGAGGGGGCGTTGCCGCGGGTCGCGGTGGGGGTGCTGACGCTCTTGCAGCCGCCCGCGCCGGCGGCGAGCAGCGAGACGAACGCGGTGACGAGGACGGTCGGGGCCGCGCTCGGGCGGCGACGGATGGTGCGTGCGGTCACGAGATCCTCCTGCGATGGCCGGCCGCGGTCCGACGCCTCGGCGGCGGGCCGGCACGGCGAGTGTGTGTGCTGCGTCCCGTGATCGACCCGGAGAGGGGGCGGGTCCATCGGCCTGCGGGGAGCGACCGCGTCGGCGTGAGAAGCGGGATGCTCTGCGCGGCCTCTGCCGCCGGCGCGGCCGACCCCCCTCGACGGGTCGGGCGGCGGGAGACCGTCCGGGCGCGCGGTTATCGCCCCGCCCGCGGGGCCCGGCCCCCGCCGGTCCGGTTACACTCCGCCCCATGCCGCTGCTCTACGCGGGGATCGACGAAGCGGGTTACGGGCCGATGCTGGGCCCTCTCTGCGTCGCGCTCTCCGCGTTCCGGGTCGAAGACTGGACGCCCGGGGACCCCGCTCCCAACCTGTGGAGCACGCTCCGCTCGGCCGTCTGCCGCAGCGGGAGCGACAAGAAACGCCGGATCCCGGTCGCGGATTCGAAGGCCCTCAAGCTCGCCAACGACGCGAAGACCCGCCACCCGCTGACGCACCTGGAGCGGGGCGTGCTCTGCTTCCTCGCCGCGGCCCAAGGGATCCCCGGGTGCGACGAGGAGCTGCACGGGCTGCTCGGCGCCGACCTGGAGCCGGCCCCGTGGTACGCGGGCGACCGGCTCCCCCTGCCGGTGTCGTGCACGCTTGAGAGCCTCGCGACGTCCGCGAACCCGCTCCGGCGGGCCCTGGACCGGGGCCGCGTCTCCGTCGCGGCGATGCGGTGCGTGGCGATGGGAGAGGCGAGCTTCAACCGGATCGTGGAGCGGAACGGGAGCAAGGCGGCGACGACCGGGGCGGCGATCGTCCGGCACCTGCGGACCGTGCACGCCCTGGCGCTGGCGGCGGACCCGGACACGGAGGTGCGGATCGTCTGCGACCGCCAGGGGGGGCGGGCGGACTACGCCTACCTGATCGAGGCGGCGTGGCCGGGGGCGGCGGTGGAGGTGCACCAGCAGAGCCCGGAGGTGAGCCGGTACTCGGTCCGCCCGGCCGGGGACCCGCCGGAACGCCCGCCGATCGGGCTCCTCTTCCTCTGCGAGGCCGAGGACCGGCACCTGCCCGTGGCGCTGGCGAGCATGACGGCGAAGTTCGTGCGCGAGCTGGCGATGGCCCGGTTCAACCGCTACTGGTCGGCCCGGGCCACGGCCGCGGGGCTCGAGGCGCTGCGTCCGACGGCGGGTTACACGCAGGATGCGCGGCGCTGGCTGCAGGACGCGGCGCCGCTGCTGACGGAGGCCGAACGACGGGCGATGGTCCGCCTGGCCTGAGCGCCGGTTGGGGAGGGCTCAGGGGGGGAGGCCGGTTTCCGCGGCCGGTCCAGGGAGGCGGGTGGGGTGGGGTAGGGTAGGGTGGGGTGGGGTCAGGGGCAGCCGCTGCGGAACGCGCCGAGGTAGGCGAGCAGGTCGAGGACGTCGCAGCGTCCGTCGCCGTCGAAGTCGGCCGATCCCTCGCGGAACCAGGCGAGGAAGGTCTGGAGGTCCTCGACCGTGGCCAGCCCGTCGCCGTCCTGATCCACGGGGCAGGCGAGGCGGCGGATCTCGTCGTCGGTCAGCGCCGTCGCGTACAGGCGGAGCTCGTCGACGCGTCCGACGAGGCGGCGGGTGCCGTCGCGGCCGACGCACGGCCCGCCGGCGAGGATGAGCGGGGCCGGGGAAGAGACGTCGAGCAGCGGATCGATCGCGACGTCGCGCACGCGTCGCCCGTCGGTGAACGCCGAGAGCGTGGAGCCGGAGCGGCGGAACGTCACCTTGCGCCATCCGCCGCCGAGCGCGGGGCCACCGGTGGCCCAGGCCTGCATGGCCGGGGTGGGATCGGAGTCGACGACGAGGACGAGTTCCCGCCGCCCGCGGATGTCCCAGAACCACCCGTAGTCGCAGGCCTGGCGGTTGGAGAGGACCGCCTGGAGCGGCCCGGCGACGTCGCCGAGGATCCAGAAGTCGATGGTGCAGTCGCCGGTCCCGAAGTCGCCCGGACCGTGCCCGAGGTTGACGATGCCGGCACCGTCGAAGGCGAAGGCGGGGCCGACGCGCCCGGGCGAAAACGAGGCGGTGCCGATCGGGACGCCGTCGGCCGTTCCGGCGGAGTCGAGGGCGTGGCGGTCCCCGGTCCAGTGGTGCGCCGGAGCGGGCGCGGCGCTTGCGATGGCGGCGGCGGAGATCGCCCCGATGGCGGCGGCGTGAGCCGGGCGTCGCATGCGGTCCATTCCTTACCTCCGAGCGGGCGGGCGCTGCCTCCGGGTTCCATCGATCGGCGGGCGTCCGGGGCTTGGGCGCAGGCCCTACGCTGCCGCGTGCCGAGCTATCCGGACCGTGTCTATCTCGATTTGGCCGCCCGTCTTGCCATCCGCGCGGCCGGCGACGTGGAGCCGAACCCGCTCGTGGGCGCCGTGATCGTCAAGGACGGGCGGGTGATCGGCATGGGGCACCACCGGCGTTACGGCGGCCCGCACGCGGAGCGCGAGGCGCTGGAGGATTGCCGGCGCCGGGGCGAGGACCCCCGCGGCTCGACGGTGTACGTGACGTTGGAGCCGTGCCGCCACCACGGCAAGACGCCCCCGTGCACGGACGCGCTGATCGAGGCGGGGGTGGGGGAGGTCGTCTTCGCCCGTCCGGACCCGGGGGCGGACTCGGGGGGCGGCGGGGAGGTCTGCCGTCGGGCAGGGATGCGGGTGCGCCTGAGCGAGGAGAGCGCGCTCGCGACGCGGATCAGCGACCCGTTCGTGAAGCGGGTCCGGCGCGGGCTGCCGTGGGTGATCGCCAAGTGGGCGCAGACGGTCGACGGGCGCGTCGCCACGCGGACCGGCGAGAGCCAGTGGATCAGCAACGAGTGGTCGCGCAAGCGCGTCCACCGCCTGCGGGCGCGGGTGGACGGCGTGATCACCGGGCTCGGCACGGCGACGGTGGACGATCCGATGCTCAACGCGCGGGGGGTGCGGCGTGTGCGGCGCCCGGCGGCCCGCATCCTCATCGACACCGACCTCGAGGTCCCCCTCGACAGCAAGCTCGTGCGGACCGCGGCGGAGATCCCGACGTTCGTCGCCTGCTCGGTGGGGATGGCCGCCTCCGAGTACACGGCCGCGCGGCGGGCGAAGCTCGAGGCCGCGGGCGTCCGGATCCTGAGCACCCCGGCCGAGGGGATGTATCAGACCCGGCTGGATCTGGAGCACCTGCTGCGGCGCCTGGCGGGCGAGTTCCGGATGACCAACCTGCTGGTGGAGGCGGGGCCGGGGCTGCTCGGCAACCTGTTCGAGCGGGGGCTGGTGGACGAGGCCGTGGTGTACGTCGCTCCGATGCTGATCGGGGACGAACTCGCCAAGAGCGCGGCCACGGGGCGGATCGTTTCGACGCTCAGCGCGGGGAAGGCGATGGAACTCGTCCGGGTGAAGCGGCTGCACAGCGACGTGGAGCTGACGTATCGCAGCATTTGAGCGTTGGGACGGGGGCGCCGGGGCCGGGTGTGGCCGAGGGGCGGGAGGCCGGGAGGCTGCAGCACCGGGGGATTCCCCGCCACGTTCGGGCCACGCCGGCGCGCGACGCTGGGCGTATCGGGGGGCGTTCGCATCCGCGCCTGGCCCGGGCCGAAGCACCTTGCCCGCCCGAACGCCCCGCCGTCGGCGGGGAGCCGCCCGGGCCCGTTCCCGGGTCGCCCGGCCCGTCCGGGCTGTGCGTCGCGGCGGGCGCCGGCACGCCTCCCTCGCGCGTGTCGCGGCGGGCGGACACGTCAAAGGAGCAGAGCATCATGAAGAAGCAGCATGTGGTTCTCGGTGCGGTCGTCGCGGCCGCCGGCATGTCGGTGGCGGTGGCCCAGGGCATGCAGCAGGGCACCCCGCGCGGGACGCCGCAGCGGGAGACGATGCAGCCGCGGCAGGGCGCCGCGCAGAGCGACGTCGACCGGCGGTTCATCGAGGACGCGATCCGCAACAACCTGTGCGAGATCGAGTCGGCGCAGCACGTCGTCGGCGAGACGAGCAACCCGGAGGTCCGCCGCTTCGCGGAGCGGATGGTCCAGGACCACGAGCGGGCGAACGAGCAGCTCAAGCAGGCGGCCGAGCAGCTCGGCGTCGATGTTCCCGACGACATGGCCGACTGGCAGCAGGCGAAGGTGGACCACCTGAAGGAGCTGTCGGGCGAGGAACTCGACCGCAAGTACATGATCCACCAGGTCGGCGCCCACCACGTGGCCCTGCTCGAGCACACGTGGGCGCAGAACAACAGCCAGCAGCAGCAGATCCGCCAGCTCACGCAGCAGATGGTGCCCTCGCTCCGCCAGCACCTGCAGCAGGCCGAGCAGCTCGCCACGCAGCTCGCCTCCGGGCGTCAGGGCCAGGAAGGCCGGCCGGGGCAGCAGGAGCCGGCCCGCCGGCCGGTGCGCCCGGGCGGTCAGTGATCGATGAGCGTGCTCTCTCCCGGCCCTCGGGTCGGGAGGGGGCTTTGAAGCCCCGGCGGCGCGCGGGGTTCGTCCGCGGAGCGGCGCTTCACGCGGCGCCCGTCGCCGGCGATGCGGGCGCGATCATCCGCAGCCTGCGTGCGAGCCGCAGGGGTCGGAGTGCGGCACGACCGCGGTGCGGCCGGTCTTGTCCGTGGGTGCGGGCGCGCTGTCCGGCGGCGGGAGGCCCATGGGGCCGGGCCTAACGGTCCGCCCCGCCGGGCCACAAGGGCATCTTCGGCGGACGTGCTCCGAGAACCGTGGAGCCGCCGGGCCCTGCTTACTTGCGCAGGAACCGCAGCCCGTCGTGGACGACGGCCTTCACGCGGTCGCCCTCGGCCATCACGTACACCTCCGTGCCCGGCTTGGAGAACGCGAAGCGGACGATCGCGAAGCAGACCGGCTCTCCGCCGAGCATGGGGCTGATGGTGCTGCTCGTGACTCCGCCGATCGGGTTGCCGGTCGGGTCGTCCGCGCTGAACACCTGCGCCCCGCCGACGGGCTGGCGGGGGAAGCCGTCCTCGCTGAGCAGACGCTCGCCCGTCGGCTTGAGGGCGACGAGCACCTGCTTCGGGTTTCCGCGGGCGTGCATCCGGGCGACGACCTCCTGCCCGAGGTAGCACCCCTTGCGGAAGTCGACGCGGCGGCCCAGCAGTTCGCCCGTCTCCGCGGGGACGTTGTCCGGGCCGAAGTCGATGAGGAACAGCGGCTCTCCGGCCTCGATGCGGGCCGTGTTGTACGCGAGCCATCCGCTCTCGCGCAGCTTGATCCGCGCGGCCGGGGCGTCGGCGCGGGTCGCCTCGTCCGGTTTGCCGACGTCGAGGAGCCTCCGGTAGACGTCTCCCGCGGCCTCCGTCGGCACGACCAGCTCCAGGCCGACTTCGCCCGCCGAGTCCCGCCGGAAGACGGCGACCGGCGCGCCGGCGATCTCGACCTCCGTGCACGTCCCGTCGAGCAGGTCCTGCACGGCGAGGCGGGGGAGTTCGCCGCCCCGGGGCGGGCCGGACGCCCCGAGCAGCAGGGCCGGGGCCGTGGGGCCGTACAGCGCGAGGCGGTGCAGGTCGGGCGTGGCGTCGCGGATCTCCACGTCCTCGGAGAAGAGGAACTGCGTCAGCGACGCGGCGGTCGCGCCGGCGACGTGCGCGTCGAGGTCGATCAGCAGGCGGTCGCCCAGCTCGGCGAGGGTGAGGTCGGCCTCGATGCGCCCCTTGCGGTTGAGCCAGAAGCTCTGCCGGACGGCGCCCGCCTCCAGAGGGGACGCGCCGCGCAGGTTCTGCGTGAGCATGTTCTGCAGGAAGTCGACCCGGTCGCCCCCGCGGACCTCGAGCACGCCCCGGCTCGGGAGGTCGATGAGCACGCAGGCCTTGCGGAGGGCGGCGTACTCGAAGTCCAGCTCGCCGTAGCTCTCCACCAGCTCGATGTCGGTGCCGGGCGGACCGTAGGGGATCAGCGAAGCTTCTTCCTGGAGGTGGTGGTCCCGCAGCGGGCTGACGTGGGCCATGCGGGAGAGTAGGGGCGATAGCCATCGGCGGGTCCGGCGGAGCGGTCCGCGACGCCCCGATCCGCCAGATCGCCCGGGCGGCCCCCCGCCGGGGTGGGCGCCCCCCCGGTACACTCCGCCCCATGAATATCGATCTGCTGCAGCGGTTGTGCGAGACCCCCGGCATCCCGGGGCGCGAGGAGCGTGTGCGTGCGCTCATCCAGGAAGAGGTCGCCGACCTCTTCGACGAGGTCGAGGTCGATCCCCTGGGGTCGCTGATCTGCCGGCGACACCCCCGCAGCGGCGGTGGGGCGCGGGCCAAGAAGGCGGCGAAGCGGGTGGCGAAGAAAGCGCCGGACCGCGCCGTGGGCGACGCCCCGATCGCCATGCTCCTCTGTCACATGGACGAGATCGGTTTCCACGTCTCCTCCATCGACGAGAACGGCTTCCTGTGGGTCGACCCCGCGGGCGGCTTCGACCCCCGGAACCTCTTCTCCCGACGCGTCCTCGTGGTCACGGACTCCGGCGAGTTCCGCGGCGTGATGAACCCCGGGGGGCGTCCGATCCACATCTCCAAGCCCGACGAGCGCACGAAGGTCCCGGACCCCAAGGAGTTCTTCGTCGACCTGGGCATGACCGCCGCGCAGGTGGACAAGAACGTCCAGGTCGGCGACTACATCGTCATGGACGAGCCGTTCGTCGTCATGGGCGACAAGCTCGTCAGCAAGGCGATGGACAACCGCGTCGCGTGCTGGCTCGGCATCGAGGCGATCCGTGAGATGGACCGCCAGGGCCTCGGCAACGCCTGCGAGATCGTCGTCGCCTTCACCGTGCAGGAGGAGGTCGGCCTCCGCGGCGCCAAGGCCGCCGCGTACGCCGTCCGCCCGCGGTACGGCTTCGGGATCGACGTCACCCTCGCCTGCGACACCCCCGGCGTCCCCAAGGCCGAGGCCGTCACCGAGCACGGCAAGGGCTTCGGGCTCCACCTCAAGGACAGCAGCTTCATCAGCGACTTCGAGATGGTCCGCTTCGTCGAGGGCGTGGCGAAGAAGCGGCGGATCCCGTACCAGCGCACCATCCTCGCCCGCGGCGGGCAGGACGGGGCCGCCGCCCAGCAGGCCGCCGCCGGCGCCAAGGCGATCGGCATCACCGTCGGCACGCGCTACATCCACACCGTGACGGAGATGGTCGACCGCCGGGACCTCAAGGCCGCCCGCGACATCCTCGCGGCCTGCCTGAGCGAACTGCCCGGCGGGCTGAGCTGAACGCCGGGCCGGATCGCCCCGGGCGGCGTTCCGGCCGCGTTTCACCGAGCAACGCCGCCCCGGCGTCCGCCGCCGGACGCCGGGGCTTTTTCTCGCCCATCGCCCCCGGGCGGGCTACGCCCCGCCGAGCGTCGGGAGGATGTCCGGAGGCCAGCGCTCCGCCGAGCGCGGGCAGGGGAACTCCACGGTGAGCCGCGTCCCCGCCTCGCCGCTCCAGCGGGCCTGCCCGCCGGCCTGCTCGCAGAGCCCGCCGACGAGGGCCATGCCGGTCCCCCCGGCCCGCTCCCGGGGCAGCCCCCGCCCGTCGTCCCAGAGCGTCAGGCGGGCTTGTTCGTCGCCGATCCGCTCCAGGACCATCCCGATCGTTCCCCCCGCGGGCTCGAAGGCGTACTTCAGGCTGTTCGTGATGAACTCCGCCGCGACCATGCCGAGCGGCACGGCCGTCTCGGGCGGGGCGACGACCCGCTCGGCCTCCGTGCGCAGCCGCACCGCGGCGGCCTGCTCGGCGTGGAAGCGCATCAGGCTGGCGCTCAGCTCGCTCAGGTAACCCCCGAGGTCCACCCGGTCGACGGCGCCGGCGGAGTAGAGCTTGTCGTGCACGATCCGGAGGGCCTCGATCCGGTCGCGGATGCCCCGGAGTTCGCGACGGGCCTCTTCGTGCTTCGTCCGGCGGGCCTGGAGCTGCACCAGGCTCGTCACGACCTGCAGGTTGTTCTTGACGCGGTGCTGGAACTCCCGGAGCAGGCGTTCCCTCTCCCGCACCGTCTCGCGGAGGCGCTGCTCGATCCGCCGCCGCGTCACGGCGGCGCCGAGCATGTTGGCGTACGTCTGGAGGAAGGCCGCGTCCTCGGCGGAACAGTCCCGCGGCACGAGGCTGTCGACCTCGAGGATGCCGTACGGGTCCGCGTCCGCCACGCCCGGGATGAGCACGTTCACCATCGCGCGGACGCCGTGCTCGCGAACGAAGGCGGGGTAGACGAAGCGGTCCTCCTCCGCGGCGTCCCGCGAGATCACGGGCCCGCCGGCCCGCAGCGCGAAGTCGTCCGAGGAGCCGTCCGCGGCGGACGAGACCGGCTGCCCCAGCAGCTCCTCCCGCCACCCGACGCCGGCGCGCAGCACCAGCGTCCGCCGGTCGGGCTGGATCTCGAGGACCTTCGCCAGGTCCGTCCCGAGGGCGCGGCCCACGATCCGGCACGCCTCCCCGAGGATCGCGGGCAGGTCGTCGCTCCGCAGCGCGAAGCCGCCGAAGTGCGCGAGCGCCGTCTGCCGACGCAGGGGAGCTTCCGGATCGGGGGCCAGGTGTTCGTTCACGGGTGCCCGGGCAGGCGAACGCCTGCGCGCTCAAGCCGTCCGCGGCCTCGCGGAACGACGCGCTCGGTCAGCGCTCCAGCTGCGCGCCGAGCATCCAGTGGTGCTCCTCGAGGCGGTGGATGATCCCGTTGAGGATGTCCTGCGTCGGCGGGTCCTGCTCGTCGAGGTCGTCCAGGTGCCGGCGCATCTCCTTCACCACCGTCGCGATCCGCTCGGCGATGAGGCGCACCGCGTCGTCGTCCTTGAGCGCGCCCGTCTTCAGCTTCGCGAGCTTCGTCTCCGCGTCGATGTGCGCGGCCGAGCCGTCGACCGTGTCGCCGAGCTGCCGGATCCGTTCGGCCACCTCGTCGGCCTGCGCCGCCAGGTCGGTGTAGATCGCCTCGAGCTGCTTGTGCACCGAGAAGAACCGGGGGCCGACCACGTTCCAGTGCGCCTGCCGGGTCTGCAGGTACAGGTCGTTCATGCTCGGGAGCAGGGCCTGGAGGATCTCCACGACGCCCGACTTGCTCTCGCGCACGGTCGATCCGCCCCGCCCGTTGGACGTGCTGCGCTGCTTCGTCGCCATCTCGCCGCCTCTCTTGCTCGTCTTCGTGCCGACCCCGTCGGTGGAACTCTCGTGTCGCATCGCATCCCCCTTCGACAAGCCCCGCCCGCTGGACGCGAACACCCGGGCGAGTCCTCTTATTCAGGGGGCGAGATCGCGCGGGGCGGAGGGGAGGAAGTGAGGTGGGCGGTGGGGTGGGGTGG
>CAYMFP010000002.1:0-22669 GCA_964389385.1 uncultured Phycisphaeraceae bacterium
GGGGGGGGGGGGCGGGGGGCGGCGGGGGGGGGGCCGCGGCGGGGGGGGGGGGGCGGGCGGGGGGGGGCGCGGCCGCGGCGGCCGCCGGGCCGGCGGATGGACCTTGGACCGGGCCCGCAGCGGGCCGCGGAGGATGAACGCGATGGCTCTGCTCGAGATCCGGAACCTGCACGCGAGCGTCGAGGGGCACGAGATCCTGCGCGGGATCGACCTGACGGTCGAGGCCGGGGAGGTGCACTCGATCATGGGCCCGAACGGGTCGGGGAAGAGCACGCTCGCGGCGGTGCTCGCGGGGCGCGAGGAGTACGAGGTCACCGAGGGCGAGGTCCTCTACAAGGGCGAGAACCTGCTGGAGCTGGAGGCGGACGAGCGGGCCCGTGCGGGCGTGTTCCTCGCCTTCCAGTACCCGGTCGAGATCCCGGGCGTCTCCAACACGCAGTTCCTGAAGCAGGCGATCAACGCGGTGCGGAAGGAGCGCGGGCAGGACGAGCTCGACACGATGGGCTTCCTGAAGCTGCTGCGGGAGAAGCTGCAGCTCGTGCAGATGGACGACCGGCTGCTCAAGCGGGCGGTGAACGAGGGGTTCTCGGGCGGGGAGAAGAAGCGGTACGAGATCCTGCAGATGGCGCTGCTGGAGCCGACGCTCTGCCTGCTGGACGAGACGGACTCGGGGCTGGACATCGACGCGCTGCGGATCGTCTCCGACGGGATCAACGCGCTGCGGAGCCCGGAGCGGGCGATGGTGCTGGTGACGCACTACCAGCGCCTGCTGAACTACGTGAAGCCGGACAAGGTGCACGTGCTCGTCCGCGGGCGGGTCGTGCGGAGCGGCGGCCCGGAGCTGGCGCTCGAGCTCGAGGAGAAGGGCTACGCCGAGATCCTCGCGGAGCTGGGCGAGCCGGCCGAGCCGGTGGGCGCCTGACCCGTTCCCCGCCCCCTTCCTCCTTCGCACACCCCGTCTAGGAGCACGCCGTGAGCACGATCACCACCCCCCCGCCCCACGGGCCGAGCAGCGTCCTCCCGGCCGTCGGGCCGGCCCTCCTCGAGGACCTCCCGGGCATCGCCGGGCGCGCGCTGCACCAGGGCCCGGCGTGGCTGAACGGGCTGCGCCAGTCGGCGATGGACCGGTTCCGCGAGATGGGGCTGCCCACCCTCAAGGACGAGGAGTGGCGGTACACGAACGTCAAGCCGATCCGCGAGACGGCGTTCCGGTTCGGGGGCGAGCCGGGGGCGGTCACCCGCGAGCGGCTCGACGAGATCGCGACGACGCTCGAGGGGGCGATCCGGGTGGTCTTCGTCGACGGGGTGCTCAGCCCGGAGCTGTCGGACCTCGACGGGGCGCCGGAGGGGCTGACCGTCCGGGCGTTCGAGCAGGCGATCGAGGAGCTCGAGGGCCTGGTGCGCCCGGTGCTGGAGGCGTCGGTCGGGGCGGCCCGCGACGGGTTCGAGGCGCTCGCGGGGGCGCTGATGGACACGGGCGTGGTGGTGCACGCCCGGCGGAACGCGAAGATCGACCGCCCGGTGCTCGTGACCTACTTCTGCACGGGGGGGGAGGCGCCGCTGCTCTCGACGCCGCGGACGGTGGTGATCGCCGAGGAGGGCGCCGAGGTGAAGGTCGTCGAGGACCACTGCGGCCCGGCGGGCGCGGTGTACCTCACGAACTGCTGGACCGACATCGAGACGGGCCCGAACAGCCGCGTCGAGCACTACCTGCTCGAGCGGGAGAGCCCGGAGGCGTTCCACGTCTCGACGCTGCGTGCCCGGCACGAGCGCGACAGCGAGATGACGAGCCACCGGCTGATCCTCGGCGGGCGGCTGGTGCGCAACAACGTCTGGCCGATCCTGGCCGGCGAGAACGTCACGAGCACGCTGAACGGGCTCTACGTCGGTAGCGAGCGGCAGCACCTGGACAACCACATGCGGGTCGTGCACGAGGCCCCGCACTGCGGCTCGCGGCAGTACTACCGGGGGCTGATGGCCGACCGGTCGCGCGGGGTCTTCACCGGGCGCATCTACGTGCACCAGGAGGCCCAGAAGACCGACGCGATCCAGAGCAACGACAACCTGCTGCTGGGCGAGGGGGCGAGCGTCACGAGCAAGCCGCAGCTCGAGATCTACGCCGACGACGTGCGGTGCACGCACGGGTCGACGACCGGGCAGATGAGCGAGGACGCCCTGTTCTACCTGCGGGCCCGGGGGATCCGCGAGGAGGACGCGCGGCTGGCTCTGCTCTTCGCCTTCGCCGGCGAGAACCTGGACCGGTTCACGATCGACGAACTCCGCGAGAAGGCGTACGCCGAGGTCGAGGTCCGCCTGCGGGCGGCGCTCGCCGCCGGCTGAGCCGTTCCCCCAGCGACCGCACGGGAAGAGAGGCGAACGCGATGTCCGAGCCCGCAGCGCACCCCGGGGTGCTCGTCTCGACCGAGTGGGTCGAGGAGCACCGCCGCGACACCGAGAACGTCCGGATCGTGGAGTCCGACGAGGACGTGCTGCTCTACGACACGGGGCACATCCCGGGCGCCGTGAAGGTCGACTGGCACAACGACCTGCAGCACCCGACGCGGCGCGACTACGTGGAGCCGGAGCGGTTCGCGGAGCTGTGCTCGCGCCTGGGGATCGGCAACGACACCACCGTCGTCTTCTACGGGGACAAGAGCAACTGGTGGGCCGCGTACGCCTTCTGGGCGTTCAAGCTCTACGGGCACGAGAGGTGCCTGCTGATGGACGGCGGCCGGCAGAAGTGGGCGGCCGAGGGCCGGCCGCTGGTGACGGAGAAGCCCTCGTACCCGCGCCGGGAGTACCGCGTCCCTGGCCGCGACCTCTCGAACCGGGCCTTCCGCGACGACGCGCTGCGGCACTGCGAGGCGGGGCTCCCGCTGATCGACGTCCGCTCGCCGGGCGAGTTCAGCGGCGAGCTGACGCACATGCCCGACTACCCGCAGGAGGGGGCGCTGCGGGCGGGGCACATCCCGGGGGCGAGGAACGTGCCGTGGGCGCGGGCGACGAACCCGGACGGGACGTTCAAGAGCCGCGAGGAGCTGCGCAGGCTCTACTTCGAGGAGGTCGGGCTGAGCCCGGACGACGACGTGGTGGTCTACTGCCGCATCGGGGAGCGGAGCAGCCACACGTGGTTCGCGCTCAAGTACCTGCTCGGGATGGAGAAGGTGCGGAACTACGACGGCTCGTGGACGGAGTGGGGGAACATCGTCGGGATGCCGATCGAGACCGGCGCCGGCGAGCCTCTCCCCGCCGCCCGCTGACGCGCTCGAGAGCAACCACGGGGCTCACGGAGAGCACGGAGGGGGAGATATGGGGGCGGAGTCGGAGCTGCGGCTCTGGGGATTCGCGTTCGTCCGGATCTCCGCCGCTCGTCCGTCTCCGTGTCCCCCGTGATCTCCGCCGTTGCTCTTCGGAAGAGCGACCGCAGGGCGAGCGGCGCTCGTAGGATTGGGCGTGAGCAGGCTCGACGAGATCATCTCCGAATTCCAGTCCGTCGACGACGAGCTGCGCCTCGCGATGCTGCTCGACTTCGCGAACAGGCTCCCGCCGCTGCCGCCGGAGTTCGCCGAGCAGCGCGACCGCGGCGAGCACCGCGTGCCGGAGTGCATGACGCCGGTCTTCCTGTGGGTCGTCCGGGAGGACGACGGCGGGGAGGGGCGGATCCGGCTGCACGCGGACGTGGCCGAGGAGTCGCCGACGGTGCGGGGGATCCTCTCGCTCGTGGTCCACGCGTACGACGGGGCGGCGCCGCGGGAGCTCGCCTCGCTGCCGACGGACCTGGTGAACCGGCTCGGGCTGCAGCGGCAGATCCGCATGAACCGGGCGGTCGGGCTGAACGCGATCCTGCAGCGCATCCGGCGCGAGGCGGGGGTGGCCGCCCAGCCGGCCGGGGAGGCCCGCCAGTGACGGCGCTGGCGCCCGAAGCCGGGAAGGCGTTCGACCTCGAGCGCGTGCGGAGCCAGTTCCCGATCCTGGAGCGTCCGGTGCGGGGGCGGCGGCTCGTCTACCTCGACAGCGCGGCGACCTCGCAGAAGCCGCTTTCGGTGATCGAGGCGGAGTCGGCGTTCTACCGGACGACGAACGCCAACATCCACCGCGGGGTGCACCTGCTCAGCCAGGAGGCGACCGAGGCGTACGAGGCGGCCCGCGGGCGGGTGGCGAGGTTTCTGAACGCCTCGCCGGACGAGATCGTCTTCACCTCCGGCACGACGGGCGGGCTGAACCTCGTCGCCCAGTCGTACGGCTCGCTCGTGCTCCGCCCCGGGGACGAGGTGCTGCTCACGCAGCTCGAGCACCACTCGAACATCGTGCCCTGGCAGCTCGCCTGCGAGCGGGCCGGGGCGAGCATCCGCGTCGTGCCCGTCACGGACGCCGGCGAGGTCGAGATCGGGGCCTTCGAGGAGGCGCTGAGCGACCGCACGAAGATCGCGGCGTTCCCGCACGTCTCGAACGCGCTCGGCACGGTGCTGCCCGTCGCGGAACTCGCCGCGGCCGCGAAGCGGCGCGGGGCGACGGTCGTCGTCGACGGGGCCCAGGGCATCGCCCACGGGCGCCCGGACGTCAGAGCGCTCGGCTGCGACTTCTACGCTTTCGGGGCGCACAAGGTGTACGGGCCGACCGGGGCCGGGGCGCTCTGGGGGCGGCGCGGGCTGCTCGAGGCGATGCCGCCGTACCAGGGCGGCGGGGACATGATCCGCACGGTCACCTTCGAGAAGACGACCTACGCCGATCCGCCTGCCCGCTTCGAGGCGGGCACGCCGAACATTGCCGGCGTCGTCGGCATGGCGGCCGCGCTCGACTGGGTCGAGCAGACCGGCGTCGGCGCGATCCTGGAGCACGAGGCCGAACTCCTGCGCACGGCCCGCGAGGCCCTCTCGGAGGTGCCCGGGCTGCGGCTGATCGGCAACGCGGAGCGTCAGGCGGGCGTGCAGAGCTTCGTGATCGAGGGCGTGCACCCGCACGACCTGGCGACGATCCTCGACGCCCGCGGCGTGGCCGTGCGGGCCGGGCACCACTGCGCCCAGCCGCTCATGGCCAGGCTCGGGCTGCCGGCGACGACCCGCGCCTCGTTCGCCGCCTACAGCGGGCGCGACGACGTCGAGGCGCTCGTCGGGGCGCTGCGGTTCGCGGCGGAGGTGCTCGGGGCATGAGCGACCTGACGGACCTCTACGGCGAGCTGCTGCTCGACCACGGGCGCCGCCCGCACAACCGGCGCGCCCAGCCCGTGCCGCCCGCGGCCGACGCGGAGGGGCACAACCCGATGTGCGGCGACCGCGTCCGTGTGTTCGTGCGCATCGAGAACGGATCGATCGCCGACGCGAGCTTCGAGGGCCAGGGCTGCGCGATCTCCACCGCCTCCGCCTCGATGATGACGCGGGCGGTCCTGGGGCGCACCCCGGCGGAGGCCCGCTCGATCCTCCACCGGTTCGTCGGCTCGGTGACGGGCGCGGAGGCCGCGGCGGACGAGGACCTGGGAGAACTCGCGGCGCTCGCGGGAGTCCGCGCGTTCCCGATGCGGGTGAAGTGCGCGACGCTGGCGTGGCACGCGCTGGCGGAGGCGCTGCGCTCGGCCGAGCGGGCGCAGGCCGATGGAAACGGCGGTCCGCCCGGCGGCGGAGCCGAACCCCGGGAAGGAACGTGATGCCGACCGAACACGCCCCGGCCGAGCTGCGGGAGCGGATCATCGCCGCCCTGCGGACCGTGCACGATCCGGAGATCCCGGTCAACGTCTACGACCTCGGGCTGATCTACGGGCTCGAAGTTTCCGAGCAGGGGGACGCCGACGTCCTGATGACGCTCACGGCCCCGAACTGCCCGGTGGCCGAGGACATCGTCCGAGACGTGCGGGCGAAGGTGGAGGGGGTCGAGGGCGTTCGCTCGGCGAACGTCCGCCTGACCTTCGAGCCGGCCTGGACGACGGAGCGGATGAGCGAGATCGCCGAGATCGAACTCGAGGCGATGGGGATCGACCCCCGCCGGGCGAAGGAGTCGGCCGGCGTCGGCTTCCGCCCGACCGGGCTCACGATCGGGCGACGCCCCGCCGGGCGGTAACGCCAAGCCCCCTTTGCGCCGTCGCGCGCGTTTCTCGACATCCCCGGGGGCCGGCCCGTCGATCAGGTGGGTGGCCGCGTCATCTTCGATCCCACTTCTTCGCCTTTGACTGCACGTTCCCCCGCCACGTCGCGGCCGGGAGACCCGGGTGCTCCGTCCGAGAACCGGAGCGTCGTCGTTCCATCCTCCGCTCGCGGGGGCGGGAGCGATCTCCGGTGGGAGAACGACCTCAGGAGCAGGCGGCAGCGTCCGATGCTCCGATCGGGAGGACTCCACCATGAGCAGGAGCAGGGTTCGGTTCGGGCTGGCGGCGGTGGTGATCGCGGGCTGCTGCGCGGCCGGCGGTTGCTCGGCCGGCTGGCAGGGTGAGACGGCGTACGGGGCCGGCACCGGCGCCGGCGATCCGATCGGCATCATGATGATGGAGAGCCTGACCGGGCAGCGCGTCGCGGTCGGCTCGCACTCGGGAGGCACGCTGCTCGCCGTCGCGGCGGGCGATCCGGCGCCCATGAGCACGGCCGGCGTCGTCACCGACGACTGAGCCGGAGCCGTTATACTCGTCCGCATCGCCCTCGCCGCGTTTCCTGCGGCCGGGCGCGGGCGGACCTCCGGATGACGTGGACCGAGAACCTGACGCCCGTGGACATCGACCCGCGGCGGCGTGACGACCCCGTGCGTCTGTGCGTCGCCCTGCGCCGCGATCGGGGGGAACTGGTCGATCTGCGCCGGACGCCGGAGGCCCGCGTGGTCCTCGGGGGGCTGTTCGACCGCACGGGACGCCTGCTGGAGACGCTCGAGGTCTGGGTGCAGGACCCGGGCTTCGCCGAGACGCCCGCGGGGCGGCGTGCGGGTCTGGACAACCACGCCCTCGACGCCCGGTGGGAGCGGACGCTGCGCGCCCTGGCCGAGATCGACCCGGGCGTCATCGTCACGGGCTGGGAAGAGTCTCCCCCGCCCGCGATCGCCTGGGACGGGACGGTGCTGACCGACGCCTCGGGGCGTCCCTTGGTGCTCTGCGACCGGGACGAGGTGCTCGAGGCGGCCGGGTTGCCGGCGTACCGGGGATCCGCGCGCCGGTTCCTCTGGAACGGCGTCGATGGCGCGCCAGCCGATGCGGGCGACGCGGCCCTCGGTGTGGCCCGGCTGGGCGTGCGGCGGGCTCCGGCGTGCGGTTGGCGGGCGTACATCCGGGCGGTTTCGACCGGAGACGCGGGGGAACTCCCTGGCGGGATAAGGGGTGGCGCCGGAGCGGACAGGCAGTTCTTCCTGGACTCGCGCCGCACGGTCGGCGACCGGCTGCTGGAGGTGCTGTACCTGAAGGTGCTGGCGATCCACGGCGCGGTGCTCGCGGTGCGGGAGGCGACGCGGGTTCTGGATCGCCCGAATCTGTCCCTTGAACCGGGGTCGATCTCGATCGATCTGCCGACGGCGTCTTTGTCGCTGCCGCTGCTCTGGGCCGCGACGCCGCGGCTGAACGATCCGGGCGCAGCGCTGGCGACGCCGGTCTTCGGGACGCGGCACACGGTCTGGATCTCCGGCGACGAGCGGGCGAGCGTCTACCGCCCGGAGCGGAGCGGGCTCCAGCTCCGGGGCACGGCGGACGTGCGGTTCCGGGAGGTCGCGGTCGAGTCGGACGGAACGGCCCGGGTCACGGCGACGCTGGTGACGGGTGAACGCCTGCGCGGCGCCGCGGGGGAGGCGGTGCTGCTCCAGGCCGTCGCCGGGGGGAGGGGGATCGATCTCGTGGGGCACGTCGATCGCTTGGAAGGCGGGGCGCCCGGGGAGTGGCGGTTCCGCAGCGTGCCCCTCGCGTGCGAGGCGGCGGACCGGGAGCGGCTGCGGACGCTGGAGGGGGGCGTGCAGAGCGGTGTGCCGCTCGAAGCGATCCCTGTGCTGGGCTCGGAGGCCGACGCGCACGCGCTCGGGGTGCTCGGGCTGGAGGCGCTGCTGACCGGGAGCGGGGCGACGCTGGCGGAGACGCTGGACGCGTTTCGGGGGCTCGTCCGGGCGGCCGGGGAGGGGGAGGGGCGGCTCGAAGAGCGACTGCGGGCGGCGTTCCGGGCGGGGGCGCCGGGCGCGGAGTTGCTCGGGCGGGAGCGGTGCGTCGGTTGGGGCGCCGAGGGCGCGGCCGGGGCGGAGGCCGAGGCGGTGCCGGAGGAGGTCTGGTTCCGTGTGCTGGCGGTGCTGGCCCGGCTGATGCCGGACCTGGACCGCGAAAGCTGCGCGTCGAGCGGCGGGCTGGGCGGGATTTCCGCCTCGCCGGCGGTCTTCGACGCACCGGTGCGCGATCTGGCCGCGGTGCTGGGTCGCCTGCGGAGCCTGCTGGTGATAGATTGGCGCGAGAACCGCGAGGTGCGTTCGATGCTGCGGGACGCGTTGGTGCGTCGCGGCGTGAACGCGTCAACCTCGGAGGACGGGGAGGGAGCGGGGATCGGGATGGGGCGGGTGGGGAGCCGCGCCGGGACGTGAGGCGGCGGCCGCGGGCGTGCGGGGGAGGAGCGAGGCTCTCCTCCGCGTCGGGTTCGTGGGAGCGAGCGAGTCGGCCGCTTCGCGGCCGGGGAGTGAGTCCGGATGAGGAGCAAGCTTCTGGCGGTGGTGATGGCGGTCACGGCGGTGGTGCTGGGCGCGTGCGGCGCGTCGTACGGTCCGTACGACGTCACCGTGGCCCCCGCGCCGGCCCTGAGGGCGTCGGACCAGCCCTACTCGGTCGCTGTCGATCTGGTCGGGGTGAACGCGGCGAACGAGGGGATCTGGCGGCGGAAGCGGGTGAGCGAGTACTTCTCGGGACAGGACGAACTCCGGGCGAGCACCGCGGAGGACCGGGTCTCGTTCGAGTTCTCGCAGGACGACGCGGCGCCGAAGACGCTGGCGAGGAACCACCCGGTCTGGCAGCGGTGGAAGAAGAGCGGCGTGGTGTACCTGTTCGTGCTGTCGAACCAGCCCGGGCAGGATCAGCCGGGGGACAACGACCCGCGCCGGCTGATCCTCGACCTGTCGAGCGAGAAGTGGGCGGGCCGGGACATCCAGATCGAAGTGCTTCCTGGCGCGGGCGGGTTCGTCGTTCGCGGACAGCGCTGATCGGCCTTCTCCCGTCGGAATCGGGCTGAGTCTGGGGGAAGCGTGAGCACGTCAGGAGCGATCGCGGCATCCGCTCTCGGGCGGGAGGGCGTGCTGTGCCGGCGCCCGGGGCGGGTGGTCGCGCGCCGGGGCGGCGCGGTGGTTCGGATCGCGCGGGCGGACGTTCGCGCGGGCGGGCCAGCGGCGCGGCGGATCGTGGATGACGTGGTCGCGTCCGCGGAGGCGCAGCGCTTGCTGGACGCGGCGGTTCCGGGGGTGTTCGCCGGGGTGCTGGAGGTCCGCGCCGGCGTGGACGCGCTGTCGGGCGCGCCCACGGCCGCCGTGGTGCTCGAGGGCTTCGACTGTTCGGTCGCGGATCTGCTCGCGGTCGGGGCGCGTCCGGACCCCGAGACGCTCGGGGCCATCGCACGGCGGACGCTGGAGGTGCTGCAGCGGCTGCACTCGGCGGGGGGGCGCGGGCACGGGAACCTGAAGCCCGGCAACGTGCTCCTGCGGTTCGGCAAAGGGGGGGTGGAGGTGCGCCTCACCGACCCGGCCCCGGCCGGGGCTCCGGACGCGGCGGCCGCCGATCTGCGGGCGGTGTCGGAGATGCTGGGGGTGTTGGCGGGGGGGGCGGGCGCGGCCGGGGCGGTGCAGCGGGGGGCGTGGCGCCGGTTCGGCGGGAGCGCGTCCGCGTGGCGCGGCCTGCTGGAGCGGATGAGCGAGGGGGCCGTGTCGGCCGGCGAGGCGGCGGCCGGCGTGCCGAGCTACCTGTGGCGGCGCATCGTGCGGACGGTGGGCGTGGTCGCCGTCTCGCTCGCGGTGGTGGCGGGTGTGGGATTCGGGGCGGGGGCGGGCGTGCGGGCGTGGCAGCGGGCGAGGGACAGCGCGCGTCTGGAGGCGGGTCGGGCGGACTGGGCGCGGTTCATGGACGAGAACGCCGCGTGGTTCGGCGCGTTCGCGGAGGCGATGTCGCGGCCGGACGTGGCGGCGGACCCGCGGCTGGGCGAACTCCTGGCGGGATGGAGCCCGGCGGAGCCGTACACGGAGGGGGCCCTCCGGCGGCTGCTCAAGGCGGAAGGGTTCACGGACGTTCCCGTGCCGCTGGAGCGGGAGTCGCACACGGTGTATCTGACGACGCCCGAGCCGGGGCTGCGGATCGCGGCGTGGCTGGCGGAAGGCGTGGAGCAGATCGAGACGCTGCGCACCCGCCTGGCCGGGCCGGAGACGGGGGCGGAGTGGGGAGCCCGGGCCCGGGTGCGGCGCGTGGAGGAGGAGTTTCGTCGCCGCGGCTGGAAGGTCGCCGCCGACGCGGCCGCGCAGCTTCTGGAGGACACGCTGCCGCCGGAGATCCGGGAGAGCGAGACGCGACGGAAGACCGTGATCGGCGAGGCCGTGCGGGCGGTCGCAGGTCTGTCCGACGAGGCGGCGTCGGTGCTCGCGGATCTCGAACGCCTGGACTCGGCGGTGCAGGCTTTGCAGGAGCGAGAGGAGCCGGCCCGGGCGTGGCTCCTGGCGCACGCGGACCAGGGCGTGCGGGAGCGGACGACCGGCTCTCCGAGCGACATCCTCCGCGACGCGGCCGCGGCGCTTCGATCGTCGGGCGATCTCGCGGACCGGGTGCGGGCCGCGGTGACGCGGCGGTGGGGGGCGATCGACCCCGCGGCGATGCGTGCGGAGGACGGCGTGTACGCGGAGGCTTCGGAGCGGACGCTGCCCGAGCGGCGTCTGGAAGCCTGGCTCGCGGCGCTCGACAACCCGGCGTACGAGCGTCTCGTCGAGCCGCACCCGGACGACGCGCTGCTGCCGCGCGTGGCGGGGGTGGACCGGCTGCTCGCGGAGGCGGAGCGGCGGGCGGGGCCGCTGCCGGGGCTGCGGGAGGCGTTGCGGCGGATCGAGGCGGAGATCCGGACGCGGCGCGGGGAGCCGTGGGTCCGCGGACGGATGGCGGAGGTGGTGGCGGCGTCGGCGGACGCGGCCGCGCGTTTGGAAACGCTGCACGCGGAGGTGAGCGGTCGCCTGATGACGCCCGGGGAGGTGCTCGCCGAGATCCTCGACGGGCTCGGCACGAGCTGGCCCGAGCGGACGCCGGCGCGCGATGCCTTCGCGGAGCGGGTCGCGGCGCTCGCCCGGGAGATGGAAGAGAGCGGCGACGGATGGGCGTTCCGGCAGCGCGTCGAGGCGGTCCGCGCGGAGTTCCGCACGCTCGAAGGGCGGTTCCCCGCGTTCGCGTTGCCGGGCTCTGCCGCGGCGCTGATCGACGGGGCGGTGGTCGGGCGGGCGATGCGTGCGGCGCGGGATGAGGCTTTGCGTGCGGCGGTTGCGGCCGACGCGTCGGCCGAGAGCCGCTGGCGCGAGCGGCTGGAGCGCGTGGGGGCCGCGGTCGGCGCCGCGGTCGGGCTGGCCGGCGCGGCGGAGGCGTGGAGCGTCGGGCCGGATGAGGCGGGCGCGTTCGAGAGGCTGCTCGGGTCCGCGGGGTTCGCGGAGGCGGGCGGGGAAGCGGCGTTCGCGGCGTTCCTGGCCCGGCTGCGGCCGCTGGTCGCGGCGGCGCGCAGCGATCGGGGACGGCTCGCGGAGTTGCTGCTGCGTTCCAACGACGAGGCCGTCATCTTCACGGCGTGGAGCGCGCTGGGGGCGATCGAGGGCGGGGACGCCTGGCCGGCGACGGCGGAGGAACTGGCCTCCGATGCGGCGGCCGTGCGCGTGCTGCTCGACCGCCTGGAGGCGGGCGCGGTGCGGGACGCCGCGCGGGCGGAAGCGTTGCGGCGGCTGCTCGAGTCGGAGTCACGCTCGCGCTGGCTGAAGGCGTGCGCTCGCGTCGGGGGCGGGCGGCGGCTCGGCGAGGTGCTGAGCGTCGGGCTGGATCGGGGGCTTGATCGCGACGCGACGCTCCCGCCGGAAGTGCGGTACAACCTGGCGGTCCAGGCGGCCGTGCGGGAGCGGCTCGGGGGGGCGGACGCCGCGGCGGCCGGGGCCGCGGGGCGGCGGCTGGAGGAGGTGCTGGCGGGGGTGGACGGGGCTCCTCGGGTGGTGGCGGACCGGCTGCGGGAGGTGGCGCGGCTCGGCGGAGCGGATTCCGGCCCGAGGGGCGACCCGCGCGAGTTCGGGCCGGGGGCGCTTCCGGGCTGGGAGGCCGAGCGGGACGAGGGGAACCGGTGGGTGCGGTTCCGTCGCCGGCACGGGGCGTCGCCGATCGATCTGACGTTCGTGCCGGTGGCGGTGCCGGAGGGGGACGGGCTCGTCACGCACTACGTCTGCACGACGGAGCTGTCGGTGGGGGACGCCCGGGCGATCCTGGCGCGGCCGGACGCGGCGGAGCGGCTCGCTCGGGCGTGGCGCGGGCTGAACCTGAGCGGGCCGGTGGCGCCGTGGCGAGGCGTGCGGACGTGGATCGCCGGCGGCGGGACGCTGCAGGCGAACCAGGGGTGGCTGCATCGCCCGGCGGCGCTGCCGCCGGAGTTCGATCCAACGGCGGGAGAGGCGACGCCGAGAACGCCGGAGCTGGAGTCGCCGCTGCAGGCCGTGCCGTACTGGGCGGCCGGCCGGCTTGCTGCGGAGATCGGCTGCGAGATCCCGTCGGCCGAGGTGTGGCTGGCGCTGTACGAGGCGGAGGAGCTGGGGGGAGGCCTCGCGGAGCGTCCGAACCTGCGCGACGCGTCCTGGGACAGGCAGCGTCGGCACACGCTCCGCCTGCGGGCGTCGGAGGGGCTTCCCCCGGGCGTGGTGGAGACGGCCGGGGCGAGCATCTTCATCGACGGCGGCGAGGGCGATCTGCCGGACGATGCGCCGCTGTCGGGCTTGGACGACGGGTGGACGTTCTTCGCGCCCGTGACCGACGACCGGGAATCGCCGGCGGTGCGGCACCTCGTCGGGAACGTGGCCGAGTTCGTGCGCGTCGGCGACGACGAGAGCCTCGGGGGGGTGGTCGGCGGTTCGGCGCTGGGGACGGCCGACGCGGCGGCCGCGGCGACGGTGGTTCCGCTGAAGAATCGGCTGACGGCGAACGTGCCGTTCGCCGACGTCGGGCTGCGCCCCGCGTTCCGGGCAGAGGGCGTGCGGTTCAGCCGTCCGGCGTCGGAGGTGATCGCGCAGTTCTTGGACGCTCCGCCGTACCTGGAGGGGGAGACGTTGCGGACGGCGGTCGCCCGGGCGTTGGCGGAGGGCGGCGGCGGATGAGGCGCGAAGGCCCCGGCGTGGCCGGGGTTCCGAGATCGGCTATATTGGCGGCCCGGATCCGTCGCGATCCGGCCCGGGAGACGAGATGATGGGAGCGACGCTGGACACCCTCGGGGTCGCGGAGTCGCTGGCGTACCGCCTGCGTGCGGTGCAGTCGGACCTCGCGGGAGAGGACGAGGGCTTCCGCCGGGCGGCGATGCGGGACGAACTCGAGAGCGGGCTCTCCGCGCTCATGCCGGACGAGCAGCGGGAGGTCCTGCTGCGCCTGCGCGACCTGTTCCCGGGGTGGGACGGGGACGAACCGGCGGCGCCCGGCGCGGGGCCGGCGGCGGAGTCGCCGGTGGCCGCGGCGAAGCGCCTCGCGGCCCGGGCGCAGGGATTGCCGGCCGCGGAGCGCGAGGCGGTGCTGGACGCGCTGGCGGAGGGGGGGCTGCTGGACGCGGGGACGCGGGCGGCGGACGTCGGGCCGGCGGAGCGGCTGCGGGAGAAGCTCGGGCAGCCGGGGCCGCTCTCCGGGGAGCGCGTGGCGGAGCTGGCGGCGGACCTCGCGGAGGCGGTGCTGGCGATCGAGCGCATCACGTGGCAGACGTGGCGGCAGCTCGCGCCGCGTTCGGCGGTGCGGCGGGGGCGTCCGCTGATGGAGCTGGCGGGGCGGTTCGCGAGCGGGGACGCGGAGGTGGGGCGGTCGCAGGTGGCCGAGGAGCTGGAGCGGCTGCGGCAGCTCAACGCGGCGTTGATCTCCTCGCTCAGCCAGGTGGGGGCGGTGACGCACCGGCAGATGAGCGCGGCGAGCCCGGATATGGTGGAACTCGGCGTGCGCCAGGAGAAGCGGAAGTGGAACGACACGCTGGAGGCCGCGTGCTGGCGGCGGTACCGCGAGCTGTGCGCCGAGCGCGACGAGGCGGCGGTGGAGCGGGAGATCATGCGGTCGATCGCGGAGTACGCGGAGTCTCTGATCCGGGGCCTGGCGTCGTGAGGACGGCGGGCGGCGCGCCGTGGGCGCGGGAGCGGCCGCGAGCGGCGGCGGGAGCGGCATGAGCGTCGAGGTCCACTGGCACGAGGGTCTGTTCCTGCAGCAGCACCACCTGCAGATGCTGCAGGGGCTGGTGCAGTCGCGCGCGGCGGGCGAGCGGCGGCTCGGCTGGGCGTACCCCTACGGGCTCGTCGAGGCGAAGCTGAGCGGGGACGACCTGGAGAACTTCCGGGTGCGGTTCGACCGGCTGCGCGCGGTGATGCCGAGCGGGACTGTGGTGGACTTCCCGGAGGGGGCCGAGCTGCCGTCGCTGGAGATCCGCGGGGCGCTCGGGGCCTCGTCCGCGGGGGTGACGGTGCGGCTGGGCGTGCCGGTGCGGTACCCGACGCGGGCGAACACGATCGACAACGGCGAGGCGCTGGACCCGACGGTCAAGCGGCACTGGATCGTGCGCGAGCTGCAGCGGGCCGACGAGAACACGGGGGACGGCGAGCAGCCCGTGCTCGTGCGGAAGGTGAACGCGCGGCTGCTCGCGGACGGGGACGACGCGAGCGACCTGGAGACGATCCCGCTGCTGCGCGTGGTTCGGGGGACGGGGGACGACATCGGCGTGCCGCGGCTGGACGCGTCGTTCGTTCCGCCGTGCATGACGCTCTCGGGGAGCCCGGCGCTGCGGGGGCGGCTGCGCGACCTGGCGGCGCAGCTGGAGGCGAGCCGGGGGGACCTCGCCTCGCGGCTCGGCAAGGGGTACAGCGCGGAGACGATCCGCGGAGGGCAGGTCGAGCAGCTGCTCCGGCTCAGGACGCTCGCGCGGCACGCGGCGACGCTGCCGGCGCTCGTGGCGGCGGGCGGAGGGGTTTCCCCGTTCGACGTCTACCTGGAGCTGTGCGAGCTGCTCGCGGAGCTGTCCGCGCTGCACCCGGACCAGGGGCGCTTCGACGCGCCGGCGTACAACCACGACGGCCCCGGCCCGGTCTTCGCGCAGCTCGAGGAGCGGATCCGGGCGCTGCTCAAGCCGGCCGGGCAGGCGACGTGGCTGCAGGTCGCGTTCCGCCGGGACGGGGAGCTGCTCGTCGCGGAGCTGACGGAGGAGCACCTGTCGCGGGCGAACGAGTTCTACCTGGGGATCCGGACGCAGGCGGACCCGGCGGAGGTGGCGCGGGCCGTAGAGAACGCCGACGAGTTCAAGCTGATGCCCAAGAGCATGGCGCACACGCGGGTGCGGGGCGTGCGGCTGGTGGAGGACCGGCACCCGCCGCTGCAGCTCCCGTCGCAGGCGGGGCTGTGCTACTTCCGCCTGGACCGGACGGGGATGAGCCAGATGGTCTGGGAGCGCATCGCGCAGGAGCGCACGGCCGCGCTGCGTTCTCCGGCGATCGATCGGCTGGGCCTCGACAACGCCGCGCTGTACATGACGACGCCGAACTGAGGCGATGAGAGCCCCGCCGGGGCGCCGGGAGGAAGACGTGTCCAAGACGCTGCTGGAGGCCTGCGAGCCGTTGTTCCAGTACGTGTGCCGGCTGAGCCGCTCGGCCCGCAAGGGGGCGACGCCGGACCCGGCGGTGGTGCGGGCGGAGATCCGCCAGCTCCTCGGGGAGCTGACGAGCACGCTGCGCGGGACGCGGGAGCTGTCCGTGCACGCGGACAAGATCGAGCTGCCGCTGATCTACTTCGTGGACTACACGATCAAGGAGAGCTCGCTGCCGTGGGCGAGGGACTGGAAGGAGCTGGCCTTCGAGCGCGACCGCTTCGCCGGGGACCAGGAGTTCTTCGACCTGCTCGAGCAGGAGCTGTCGGACCCGTCGGAGCAGGCGACCGAGCGTCTGGGCGTGTACTACACGTGCCTGGGCCTCGGGTTTCAGGGATTCTTCGTGGGGCAGCCGGAGTACCTGCGGCGGAAGATGACGGAGATCCACGCGAGGATCCGCGGGCGCGTCGACGCGGACCAGGCGGCGCGGATCTGCCCCGAGGCGTACGAGCACACGGACACGAGCGACCTGGTCACGCCGCCGTCGCGGAGCCTGGCGGGGGTGGCGATCGCACTCCTCGGGCTGGTGATCGTGCTCGTCGCGGTGAACGGGGCGATGTACGCGGTCGCGACGCAGGAGCTGCGGACGGCGTTCCACGATATCGCCGAGGCCGGCGCTGATCCGGCGTTGGAGGCCGAGTGATGGACGGGGCGACTCCGAGCGGGATGCCGGGCCCGGTGAAGGCGGGGATCGTCGTGCTGGGGGGCGGCGGGATCGTCGGGGGCGCGGCGGCGCTGAACAACCCGGTCGTCTGGGGCGTGCTCGTGGGCGGGCTGGTGCTCGTCGGGGCGCTGCTGCTGGGGTACCGGCTGTTCCTGCGGTGGCTCGACCGGCTCAAGGCGCAGCCGTTCCTCGCGAAGCTGACGAAGAACGCCGGGGCGACGCCGCACAACGTCTCGGACGCGGGGCGGCGGGCGCGGCTCGACAGCCTGCGGCGGCAGTTCGAGGAGGGCGTGCAGAAGTTCCGCGCGCACGGCAAGGACCTCTACAGCCTGCCGTGGTACGCGGTGGTCGGCGAGCCGGGCTCGGGCAAGTCCGAGGCGATCCGGCGGTCGAACATCGGCTTCCCGCCGGGGCTGCAGGACCAGCTCCAGGGCACGGGCGGCACGCTGAACATGCACTGGTGGTTCACGAACCACGCGATCCTGCTCGACACCGCGGGGCGGCTGCTGTTCGAGGAGGCGCCCCCGGGGCAGACGACCGAGTGGAAGGAGTTCCTGCGCCTGCTGCGGGCCAGCCGCCCGAACTGCCCGATCAACGGGATGCTGCTGGTGATCCCGGCGGACAGCCTGATCCGCGACTCGGCCGAGGACCTGGAGAAGAAGGGCGGGCGGATCGCCGAGCAGCTCGACCAGATCCAGCGCGAGGTGGGGGTGCGGTTCCCGGTGTTCGTGGTCGTCACGAAGTGCGACCTGATCAACGGCTTCCGCGAGTTCTTCGACGGGCTGACCGACCCGGTGCTGCAGCACCAGATGCTGGGGTGGTCGAACCCGAACCCGATCGACACGCCCTTCGACCCGGAGCAGGTCGACCGGCACCTGCAGGAGGTGCGCGACCGGATCCGCCGCCGGCGGATGGGGCTGCTGCTCGACCCGGTGAACACGGAGAACCCGCAGGCGTCGCGCCTGGAGCAGGTGGACGCGCTGTACGCGCTGCCGGAGGGGATCATGCAGCTCGCGCCGCGCCTGCGGCGGTACCTCGAGATGATCTTCGTCGCCGGGGAGTGGTCGCAGAAGCCGCTGTTCCTCCGGGGCATCTACTTCACCAGCGCGGTGCGCGACGGCGCGGCGCTCGACGCGGACCTGGCCGAGCTGCTCGGGGTGCCGGTGGAGTCGCTGCCGGAGGGCAAGGTCTGGGAGCGGGAGCGCAGCTACTTCCTGCGCGACCTGATGCTCAGCAAGGTCTTCAAGGAGAAGGGGCTCGTCACCCGGGCGGCGAACGCGAAGAAGAGCCAGCGGCGCAACCGGCTCGTGCTGCTCGGGGCCACGGGCGGGGCGGTGCTCGCCGCGATCGGGATCACGCTCTTCTCGGGGATCGTCTACAGCCGGGAGATCGGCGACGCGGCCCGCTTCTGGACGACGCTGCGCGACGGGCTCGAGAACAACCCGCGGCGTTCCTCGCTCGTCGTCGCGACCGACTCGGGGAGCGGCGTCTACGCCGGCGGGGAGCGCACGCCGCTCGTGGAGGGGGGGCGCACGCTCGCGGAGGTGCCGGCGCTGCTGGCCCGCCGCAGGAGCGACGAGGTGAGCGTGCCGGCGATCTTCGGGTTCGCCGGGACCTTGCTCGGCGACGCGGACGTGCAGCGGGAGCGCGCCTACCGGGCGGCGATGGCGTCCGTCGTGCTCGGCGGGGCGGTCGAGGCGACCCGGTCCCGCGCCGAGCGGCTGCCGGCGGAGGGGTGGGACGAGGGCGCGGTCCGGGCGCTCGCGCAGCTCGTCCGGCTCGAGACGCTGGCGCGCGGGGCGACGCCCCGCGCCGGGCTCGAGGGCGGGCTCGCCGACGCGGAGAGCGTGATCCTCTTCGCGTTGCCGGAGGAGGAACGCGGGGCGTACCGGGGCGATCCGGCGGCCCGGGAGGCGGCGTCGCTCTTCGGCGGCGCGTTCGCCCCGGAGGGGGGCGTGCTTCGCGAGGGCGCCCGCCGGCTGGGGGCAGGGACGCCGCACTCGGCGGAATCGCTCGATCGGGCGGTGCTCATGTTCCTCGACGGCTACCGGGACCCGGGGCGGCAGAGCCCCGCGTACGCCGGCCTGAAGGAGCTGCGCGACGCCCTCGACGCGCTGCGCCGGGCCGAGGAGGACGTCCGCACCCTCGCCGATTTCGACTACGACCCGGACGGCGCGCGCCAGGCCTGGATCCGCGGGACCGACGCGTACCGGCGGGGGGCCGAGCGCGTCCGTGCGGCCCTGGACCGGCTCGTCCCGCGCGGGGACGCGGCGGACATGCAGTCGCTGCTCGACGCGGCCGGCGAGGAGCTGGTGGCCCGCACGCGGCAGCGTTTCGAGGCGATCCTCGACCAGCTCCCGGCGCCCTCCGCGGACGGGGCTCCGGAAGACCCGCGGCTCGCGGCGCTGCGGCAGCGGCTCGATCCGGCGCCCACGATCCGGCAGGCCGGAACCCTGCTGGAGGACCTCACGGCGCAGCTGCGGACGCTCTGGCCGCGGTACATCGAGGCGATCCCCCCGGCGGGGCAGAGCGCGTTCGAGGCGCGGCTCGCGGTGTACGAGGCGGGGACGAGGCTGCTCGAGGCGGGCCCGCCGGCGGGCGACCTGATCCGGCTCGCCGGCGAACTCGATCGACTCGGCGACGCCGGGGATGCGGGGCTGGTCGCGGCCGCGCGGAACCTGGAGCAGCGGTCGCCGGCGGGCGAGGCGTGGCTCGGCGATCGGGCCGAAGCGCTCGCCCGCACCTCGGCCCGGCTGCGGCGCGAACGCGTGCTCCGGGAGTTCCTGAAGCTTGTCGACGGCCCGGGCGCCGTCGAGGCGGCGGTGCGGAACGCGGCGCGTTCGCTCCCGCCGCTCGAGACGCCGCCGGTCCCCGGCAGCCGGATGCAGGCCTCGGGCTTCGCCTACGACCCCGCGTACCGCCCGGAGCCGGTGCGGGCCGCCGCACGGCTCTGGCTCGCGGCGTTCGGATCGGACGACCCGGCGCTGCCGCCCGGGGATCGGGTCCGCTACGAGTCGCACGTCGACGCGTACTTCACGGCGTACGCGAACTACTGGCTCACGCAGGTGCCGGAGCAGACGCTCCCGGCGCAGCAGCCCGGGTGGGCGGCGATGCGCGAGTTCTTCATCCGTGCAAACCCGCAGGTCGTGAACCGCGGGCTGGACGCCGTCGCCGGGCACGTGATGCTGGCGGTGGAGTCGATCCCGAGCGTCATGAGGCCGCCCCTCGTGCAGCTCCGGCTGCCGGAGATCGAGGCCGAGCGGCGGGCGCTCGCGCAGCTCAACGCGGCCGGCGTGCAGGTCTGCCGCGCTTGGGCCGGGCTGTCGGAGGACCCCGCGCGGGCGCGGGACCAGATCGTCGGCGAGCGAGTCGACAACTTCAGCAGGGAGTACCTGGGCACGCACCGCTCGGTCAACGCCCAGACGCACCGGTTCTGGGAGGCGCTCCCGCTGGAGGCCCTCCGGGTGCTCTCCATGGAGACGGCCGGCGACCTGCAACGGCAGGTGCAGCAGCTCCGGGACTTCGCGAGCGCTCGCCCGTTCAGGCCCGGCGCCGCCCGGAGCCTGACGGAGGAGGAGTTCCGCGAGGCGCGGGCGCTGGTCGAGCGGCTCGGGCAGCGGGGCCCGGCGGAGCAGCCGGGGAGCCTGTTCATCCGCGGCGGCGGGCTCACCCGCATCCCCGAGGTGGACGATCAGCTCGGGAAGCTCGCCGGGCTGGACATGATGCCCCCGGGCGGGCCGCTGGACGTGTGGCGCAAGCGGATGCAGGACGTGGCCGCCTGGCTCGATCATCCGGAGAACGGGCGCGTCGTCGCGACCCTGACGTTCGTGAAGGCGGAAACCCAGCGGGAGATGGCGAAGGAGGCGGGGGCCGCGGCGGCGATGGAGTGGTTCTCCTACGCGCGGGTCGCGGAGTCGGGACGCACGCTCTCGCGGACGGCGCAGGAGGGGGAACTCGTCCACCAGGGCCCCGTCCGGGGCGACGCGCCGCTGACGCTGCGTTTCTTCAAGACCGAGAACCACCGCCCGCTCACGGCGGACGACGCGCCGCTCGCCGAGGTGCGTCTCGACGCCTGGGCCGCCGCGGATCTCATCCACCGCGGCCGGGAGTCGTTCGACCGCGAGGGCGTCTGGGAGGTGCCGATCAGGTTCCTCGCGCCGGACGGGCGAGATTACGTGTACGGCGTCGCCGTTTCGTTCAACCGCCAGCCGCCGAAGCACTGGCCCGAGGAGGCGAGATGGCCGTGAGACGCGGGCAGCGACCGCAAGGATGCCGTGGATGATGGGGCCGCTCCGCCGTTTGTTCGCCAGGGAGCCCGCCGCGCGGGGCGTGCGCGTCGCGTTGTTCGGCAAGCACCCGGGCTGGGACGACCACATCGACGACCAGGGCGTCGAGACCGAGGGGCTGGTCGAGACGCGGCGCCTGCTCTACGCGGAGGGGATCGGCGGCAACATCGATTCCGGCGCCTGGCAGCGGCTCGGCGAGCACGCGCGGCTCCCGGAGTTCGGGCACGCGTTCCTGTGGGACCGCGGAAAGTCGGTCGTCGTCGGGCGGATGTGGGGCTCGTCCGACGGACGCGGCCGCTCGGCGTACCCGCTGGTCGCGTGCGCCGAGGCGCCCGCGGGAACGGCCGCGTGGGCGGGCGAGCGGCTGCTGCCGATCCTGGACGGGCTCGAGGCGGCCTGCCGAGCGACCCGCGACGCGGCCCGGGTGGTGGAGGGCGTGGCGGTCGCCCAGCGCCAGGCGGCCGTTCTGGCCCCTCCGGAGCCCCGCGACGGGGTCGCCCCCGGGGCCACGCAGCGTCTGGCGGCGCGGAGCGGCATGGGGGAGGAGGAGATGGCCCGGGTGCTCTACCACATCGAGCGGGAGAGCCCGTCCCTGCTGCGGGGGCGGAACGACCGGGTGCGGGGGGAGCCGGATCCCGCCCACGCCCGCGTCCCGGCGGCCGGGGAGCGGGCGGAATCGCTGAGCGCCTGGTGGGGCTTCCTGCGGGAGCATGTCCGTCCGAACGTGCCGTGCCTGGTCGTGCGGGCGGACGGGCGCGGCTGGGCGGACCTGGTGATCGGGAACCCGACGCCGGCGTCGCTGTTCTGCCTGAGAGCGACCGAGGCCGGGCTCCCCCTGACGACCGAGGTCCCGTATGAGGTATCCACCTCAGCCCGGGAGCGAGTTATGCGCCCGCAGATCCGTTGAGAGCGGTGTCCGCGGACGATTATCCGGATCAAGACCGCAAATCTTCAAGCGGGCGATGTCCGGGTGTGGTAGGTTTGGCAACCTGCGGAGCGGCAGGGCGGAAGTGTCGGGCGGTCCGGACAAGGTAAGAGGGGATCGGCGTGGCCGTGAATGATGCCAGGGCTGTGGGTGCAGGGCGGGGCGACCGGCTGCGGGTGCTGGTGCTGTCGGCGGGTCTGCTCGTCAGCGTCGGGCCCGCGTTCGCACAGGTGGAGAACACGCGGGGGGGCGAGAGCCCGACGGAGGCGCCGCGCCTGCCGATCCGGGAGCCCGAGGCCGATCCCGAGGACGTGCTGGAAGAGGTCCGCCGGTGGCGGCGGCGTCCGGAGCCTGCCGCGGAGGCGGTGATCGAAGCGGGCGCTTGGCCCACGAGCCCGGCCGCCCGGGACGGGCGGGCGTACCCCGTCTCGCGGTTCACGTTCAGTTATTATCGGAACCGTCCTGGGCTGCCCCCGCTCGCGGAGCTGCTGGCGGCCCGGGTTCCGCTCATCGAGACGCCCGAGGGGCTGATCGGGCTTCCGGAGAACGTCACGTCCGGCGCGGCCGCGGGACGGGAGGGCGTTCTGGCCGAGCGGATCGGGGATCTCGCCTCGGACGAGCCCCGGACGTTCTACGGCTCGGCGATCAGCCAGGTCGCCCAGGCCGTGACGAGCTACCTGAACGAGCAGGGGATCTTCGGCGTCTTCGTGCTCCCGGCGACGGACGCGATCGACCCGATGACCGGCGCGGACCTCCGCGGCGAGGGGGCGACGACGCTGCCGCTGGTGGTCTACGCGGCGACGGTCTCTGAGCTGCGGACCATCGCTTCCGGCAGCCGCTTCCGGTCGGACGAGGACCGGGTGAACGCGCCGCGCCTGGCGTGGATGCTCGAGAACTCGCCGATCCGCCCCTCGTCGGCGCCCGACGTCGACGCCGAAACCGCCGGTGAGGCGGCGGAGGAGCGGGGCGGGGGGACGGACCTGATCCAGCGCCGCGAACTCGACGCGTA
>CAYMFP010000002.1:22769-43654 GCA_964389385.1 uncultured Phycisphaeraceae bacterium
CGGAGGAGCGGGGCGGGGGGACGGACCTGATCCAGCGCCGCGAACTCGACGCGTACGTGTACCGCCTGAACCGCCATCCGGGCCGCCGCGTGGACGTGGCGATCGCCCCGGCCGCGGGCGGGGACGACACGGCCGAGCTGCAGTACCTCGTCACCGAGAACCGCCCGCTGACGTTCTACGCGCAGATCTCGAACACGGGCACGGAGCAGACGAGCGAACTCCGGGAGCGTTTCGGGCTGACGCACTCGCAGCTCACGAACCACGACGACATCCTGTTCCTCGAGTACATCACCTCGAACTTCGAGGAGACCCACGCGGTGATCGGGTCGTACACCCGGCCGCTGGGCGAGCGGACGAGCCGGCTCTCGGCGCGGGTCTTCGGCTCGTGGAGCGAGTTCACGGCGAGCGACGTCGGCCTGGCGGAAGAGGAGTTCACCGGGGAGAGCTGGCGCGTCGGGGCGGAACTGATCTTCAACGCCTACCAGAAGGACGACTTCTTCGTCGACGCGTTCGTCGGCTTCCGGTGGACGGAAGAGCAGATCAGCAACGAGTTCCTCGATATCGAGGGCGAGGAGGACTTCTTCCTGCCTCGGATCGGGGTGCGGGCGGCCCGGGAGCGGGAGACGAGCTACTTCGACCTCGAGGCGTCGTACGAGTTCTCGCTCTCCGGCGTCACCGGGGTCGACAGCGAGCAGCTCACCCGCCTCGGTCGGCTGAACCCCGACGACGACTGGCAGGTGCTGCGGGTGCAGGGGCAGATCGGCTTCTTCCTGGAGCCGCTGCTCAAGCGCCGGGAGTTCCTGGACCTGAGCGACCACCGGTGGTCGACGCTGGCGCACGAGGTCGTGCTCCGCGGGCGGGCCCAGTACGCGTTCGACAACCGCCTGATCCCGAGCGAGCAGGACGTCGTCGGCGGGCTGTACTCGGTCCGCGGGTACCCGGAGTCCGTCGCGGCGGGCGACTCCTCCGTCGTCGGCTCGCTGGAGTACCGGTTGCACGTCCCGCGGCTCTTCCGCCCGTACGGGGCGCAGGACCGGGTGCCGCAGGTCTTCGGGCGTCCGTTCCGCGGCCGGCCGCAGGGCGTCCTGGGCGCGACCGACTGGGACCTCGTCCTGAAGGCGTTCGTGGACGCCGGTCGGGTGTGGAACACCGACCGGGAGGTTTTCGAGGAGGATCAGACGCTGGTCGGCTACGGCGTCGGGGCCGAACTTCGGCTCTGGCGGAACGTGACCGCCCGAGTAGACTGGGGTTTCGTCGGGGATGAGATCGAAGGCAACGACGACGCGGAGTCCGGAGACAGCCGCGTCCACTTTGCCGTGACGGTGATCTTCTGACCGGCCGTTCAGGCGGCCGGATCCGGGCGTGCGTGAACCGCCCGGCGATGGAGAACGCGGGCCCGGCCCGCTGACGGTTCCGAGGGGGTAGCCATGCGTCGTTTCGCTGGACGGTCGCTCCGCATCCGTGCTCGTGGTGGCGTTCGCCGGTCGCAGCCGGTGGCTCGACGTGCGTTGGCGCTCGCCCTGGCGGCGGGCTCCACCGCCGGCCTCGGGCGCGAGGCCCTGGCCGGGCCGCAGGGCGAGCACGTGGTGCACGGCACCGCCGCGTTCGACCGCAACGGCGCGGTGACGACGATCACGACGTCGCACCAGGCGATCATCAACTACCAGTCGTTCGGCATCGGCGCGGGCGAGACGGTCCGCTTCGTGCAGCCGGACGCCTCCAGCCGCGTGCTGAACCGCATCGTCGGCCCGCTGCCGACGCAGATCGACGGCTCGCTGATCGCCAACGGGCGGGTCTACATCGTCAACCCCGCGGGCGTCTTCGTCGGGCCGCAGGGCGTGGTGAACGTCGGCTCGCTCTACGCGGCCGCGGGCAGCATCAGCAACGAGGACTTCCTCGCCGGCGTGGACCACTTCACGGAGCTGACCGGCGCGGTGGAGAACTTCGGTTCGATCACCGGCTCCGAGGTGCACCTGCTCGGGCGGCGGGTGGCGAACTTCGGTCGGATCGTCTCTCCGGACGGGCTCGTGACGCTCTCGGCCGGCGAGGACGTGCTCATCGGCGAGCACGGCGGGCACGTCTTCGCGCGCATCACCGGCGGGGCCGGGCCGGACGCGGGCCTCGAGCAGGGCGGGTCGATCGAGGCCGGGGCCGGCCGCGTGGCGATCGGGGCCGGAGACTTCATCGGGCTCGCGCTGTACGACACCCAGACGATCCGCGCCCGGGACATCGCGGTGCGCGGCGGGAGCGGCGCCGAGGCGAGCATCGCGGGCGAGATCGACGCCGCGGGCGTGCCGGGCGGGCGCGTCGAGATCACCGGCGACACGCTGCGCGTCGCCGAGGCGAGCATCGCCTCCACCGGCGACGTGCTGCTCGAGGGCGCGTCGCAGATCCGCGTGCTCGACCTCGGCTCCGGCGGCCTGGAGTTCCTCGTCTCCGGCGGGCGCACGGTCACGCTGCGGACCGGCGCGGACGGGACGATCGGGTTCGACAACACCGCGAACACCCTGCGGACGACGGGCGCCTCGCTCGATGTCCAGGGCGGCGCCGGCGGGGTGGACCTCGGGCGCATCCTGACCAACGGCGGCGGGCTGACGATCTCCGCGGCGCCCGGCGCGTCGCTCGGCAACGTGGTTCTGCACGGGCAGACCGTGCTGGGGGCCGGCGGGCTGCGGATCCAGGACGCGCTGTCGGCCGCCGTGAACGCGTCCGTCTCGGCCGGGAGCGCGAGCTTCGCCGACCTCGGGTCGCTGCGGCTGGGCGCGAACATCACCGCCGCCGGCGACATCGAGACCGGCGCCGGCTTCGGCGTGACGCTGACGAGCAACGTCCTGCTCACGTCGCTGGGCGGCGACGTGCGGCTGCCGGGCGCCGTGGACGCCGACGGCGCGGGGCGGCTGCTGACGGTCATCGCCGGCGGGCGGGCGGTCCTCGGCCCGATCGGCGAGGGCGGGGCGGTGGGCGCGGTCGACGTGTTCGCGAACGCGATCGAGGTGCGCGGGGACATCGTCTCCCAGGGAGCGATCAGCCTCGAGGCCGCGACGGACATCGCGTACATCGGCGGGCCGGAGCTCGCCGACGGCGAGATCGATCTTCTCGCCGGCGGGAGCATCTCGCTGCTGGCCGGGCAGAGCCACCTGCTCGGGGCGGACGTGCGGGCCGACGCGGGCGGGGCGGGCTCGCCGCTGGTCCGGATGCTCGGGGCGATCGACGCCGCGGACGGCGTCGCGCCGGGGAGCGTCGGTCTCACGATCGAGGCGGGCGCGGCGTTCGCCGGCACGGCCGAGCTGGGCGTGGTGGGGGGCGTCCGTGAACTCGGCGACGTCACCGTCCGCGCCGCTTCCACGACGCTCCGCGGGCTGACCGCGGCCGGCGACGTGCTCGTGCACGCCCCGGGCTCGGCCGGCCGCATCACCCTGCTCGGCGACATCGCCGCCGGCGGGGCGGTCCGCCTGGACTCGGGCTCGCTGATCGTGTACTCGTCCGAGGGAACGCCGGCCGGCGGGCTGACGATCACCGGCGAGGGCCTGGTGCGTCTCACCGCGTCCCGGCACCGCCTGATGCGCGACGTCCACGTCGCGTCCGGGCTCGTCGCCGATCCGGTGGCGGGCGAGGTCGCGGTGCTGGAGATGCTGGGCGCGGTGGAGAGCACGCCGAGCCGCATGCTCACGCTCGTCTCCGGCGAGAAGGCGCCGGCCGTGCCGGGCGGCGAGACGGAGTACCTCGGCACGATCGAACTCGGACGCCCGGGCAGCGCCGTCTCGGTCGGCGGGCTCGGCGCCTGGGCGAGCCGGACGACGCTCCGCAGCTCCGTGCTCACGGGCGGCGGCGACGTCCTCTTCGTCGGGGATCTGCTGCTCGGCGGCGTCGGGATGGCCATCGACACGCGCGACGCGACGGACCTCGACCCGTCCGACGGGATCCGCGGCGGCGACTTCACCGTCGCCGGCGATCTCAACGGCTCGCCCAACGCCTTCGGGCTCGTCGTCAACGCCGGCGACGGCTCGGTGCTGCTGCGCAACGTGGGCAACACGGACCGCCTCGGCTACCTGCACGTGCAGTCCGCCGGGCTGTTCGAGGCCGGCCACGCCTCGGGCGCCGGCGGCGTCGGCGTCGTCCGCACGCGCGGCGACTTCACGGCGAGCGTGAACCTGCTCACGCTCGCGGGCGACGTGACGGCCGGCGGGCGGATCGACCTGCAGGCGCTCACCACCCCGACGCCCTTCGGTCCTTCTGCCGGCATCATCACCTACGTCGGCGATCTGGACATCAACGGCGTCGGCAGCGTGCGTCTGGTGGCCGACGCCCACGACCTGCTCGGGAACATCGCGGTCCGCTCGACCGGCACGAACGCGCTGCTGGACGTGCTCGGACTCGTGGACTCGGCGCTGCCCGCGGAGGCGCTGGTCCCCGCGTACACGCTCACGCTCAACGGCGGCACGGTCCGCCTCGGGACCGTCGGCTCGCGGACGGACCGCGCCCTGCTCGGGGACGTCTCCGTCGGCGGGGCGACGCTCACGCTCCTGGGCGACGTCTCGATCGGCGGCCGCCTGACCCTCGCCGGCACCTCCTTCATCGGCTTCGCGGGCACGGCGGCGGACCCGATCGAGCTGACGGCCGACAGCGTCCTGATCGACGGCCGCGTCGGCGGGCAGCTCGTCGGACGCCTCGCCGGGCAGGGGAGCCTCCGCATCGACGCGGCCCAGGGCGTCGAGGTCTTCGCCGACGCGGGCGGGATCGACGCGCAGGGGCTCGACCTGTTCGCCGATCTCGACATCGCGGCGCGGGAGCTGACCCTCGCGGGCGTGGACATCAACGGCCGCCTGACGACCGCGGTCGAGGGCGCGACGCGCCTGATCGGCACGCTCGTCGCGGCCGACGGAGGGATCGACCTGCGGTCCGGGGCGGCGGGGTACGTCAGCGTCGACGGGGCCTCGCTCGCGCTGCACACGCGGGACCGGCTCATCAGCATCGGCGGGCCGCTGCACGTGAACGGGCGCAGCGTCACGGCCGAGGCCCGCGGCGGGGACATCACGCTCGGCACGGTCCTCACCTCCGGCGGCGGGAGCCTGGCGCTCCGGTCGCGCCCGGACTCCGGCGGCCCGCGCGGCACGATCACGCTGGGCGAGGTCGGGGCCGAGGCGTCCAGGCTCGGCGCGATGACGCTCCAGGCCTCGGAGATCGACCTCACCGGGAATGTCTGGGTGTCCGGGGAGATCGCCCTCGCCGCGGCGGAGAACGTGGGCGAGATCCGCCTCGGCTCCGCGGCGGGGACGGACGCGGCGGTCCTCGATCTTTCGGCGGCCGAACTCGCGATGCTCATGGGCGGCTTCGACCGCCTGACCATCGGCGGGACGCACGCCGTGCAGGTGAACGCGGGCGACGCGCTCATCGCCGGCGCGACCTCGATCCTCGCCGGGCTCCCTTCCGCGTCGCCCTCGGGCTTCGCCACGTTCGGCGGCGACTTCCGGACCGCCGGGGATCTGCACGTCCGGGCGGCGCTGATCCAGGCGACGAACGAGGCCACGCTGCACGGCGGGGGCGCCCCGGTCCTCGCGTCGGCCGGCGACCTCACCCTGGACGGGGCCGTCTTCATCGATCAGGGCGTCCTCTTCACGCTCGACGCGGGCGGCGACGTGCTGGTGCACCGGCTCGCGGTCGGTTCCAGCCGCGGCGCGATCGACGGCCCGGGCGACCTCGTGGTGCTCGCCGGCGGCGACGCCACGCTGGACGCCGACGTCGGGCTGCTGCCGGGCTTCCGCCTCGGCTCCCTCGATATCACGGCGGGCGACACGATCGGCGTCACCGGCGCCGTCCAGACCGTTCGCGACCAGTCGTACACCGCTTCGGCCCTGCTCCTGCGCAACCGGTTCGATTCGGCCTCCGGGAGCATTCTCGTCGACGCGGAGACCCGCCTCGTCGGCGGCGGCGAGCTGACCGCCGCGGGCGACATCCGCTTCGTCTCGGGCGAGGTGCTCTCCGTGGGCGGCGCCCACGGGCTCACGCTCGCGGCCGGGCGGGACATCCTGTTCAGCGACGCCGTCGGCGCGTCCGGCGCCCTCGGGGCCCTCGTGATCCGCGGCGCCGAGAACGTCACCTTCGCCGGCGGCGTGATCGCCGGGAGCGTGACGCAGGAGGCCGGCTCCGGCGTCACGATCTTCCAGAACGGCGTCACGGCCACCGGCCCCGGCGGCATCGCCCTGACCGGCAACGCCTTCACGTTCCTGGACGGCCTGTCGAGCACCGGCGGCGGGCGCGTCGTCATCGACAACGCGGGCCTGCTCACGCTCCGCGGGGCCGACCTCGGCCCGGCGCAGCTCACCGGCGGGTTCTTTCAGGTCGGGCAGGGCTCGGTGTCGCTCGGGCACTCGGTCGACACGGGCATCCGCGATCTCGCCTTCAGCGGCGAGGTCACGCTCGAGGCCCAGCACGCCCTGCACGGGCAGAACATCTTCCTGGACGGCGGCATCGTCGCGGGCGTCGACGGGCTCTCGCTCACGCTCGACGCCCCGGGCGTCACGCGGCTCGGCGGGCGCATCGGGCACGCGGCCCACGCTTTCGAGACCGTCAGCCTCGGCGGCGGGGGCGTCACCCGCCTGATGGGCGACATCACCGCCCGGAGCACGACGATCACCGACCGGGCGGTGGTCTACGGCGACCGCCGGATCGAGGGCTCTGCGGAGTTCGCCCGCGTCGAGGCGGCCGGCGACCGCGCCGACAGCCTCGTCGTCACGGGCGACGCGGTCTTCAACGACGCCGTCGCCGCGGCGGCGGTCCGGCTCGAGTCGCTCGAGGTCGGCGGGCGCACGGAGCTGCACGGCGACGTCTTCGCCGACGCGGCCCGCTTCGGCACCGGCGCCGGCGACACCACCTCGATCGACGGGCGCATCCTCATCCGCTCGGCCGGCGCCGTCTCCTTCGCCGACGCGGTCCTGGCTCTCTCGGAGGCCGCGGGGCTCACGGTCGACGGCGGGGGAACCGTCTCCTTCGCCGGCGTCGGGCGTCCGGGCGAGGAATTGGCGCTGCTGCGCACGCTGAACGCCGCCGCCTTCGCCGGCGACGTCCACGCGGCCGGGGTGGACGTCCTCGGTGCGGCGACCATCAGCGGCAGCGTCGCCTTCCACGGGCGCGACGTTTCGTTCGCGGGCCCGATCGGCGGCGCGGGCGCCTCGCTCACCATCAACGCGAGCGGGAGCACCTACCTCGGCGGGCCGGTCGGCGCGGGCGGGCAGCTCGCCCTGGTCCGGACGGACGCCGCGGGCTCCGCGACGATCTCGGGAGACATCTCCGCCGGGCTCGTCGAACTCCTCGACGGCGTCGTCACCCTCCGCTCCGCGGGCGGCGTGCTGAACATCCACGGCTCCGAGGGCATCGTCCTCGGCCCGGTGGTCGACACCGACCGCCCCGGGCTGACGCTCGTGCTCACGACCGACACGGCGCTGCCCTCCTCCGGCGACCTGCTCCCCCCGCTCCGGGTGCCGACGATCACCCTCGGCGGGAGCCTCGGCGCCTCCGGCAACTTCGGCTCGATCCAGATCAACCCGCAGGGCCGTGAGTACATCCCCGCGGTCGCGACCGTCGTCGGCGCCCGCGGGGCCGACGTGCTGATCCGCTCCGGCGGGGACATCCTGCTCGGCGTGGGCGAGAAGCTCACGGCGTTCGGGAACGTCACCGTCTCGGCCGGGCGGGACCTGCAGATCGGCGACGTCTCCGCGCTCGGGAACATCGAACTCGCCGCCGGCCGGGAGCTGGTCTTCGCGACCCGCGCCGCCTCCGTGGTCTACGGGCCCGACGGCGTGACGCTCCTCGAGGACGACGGCGTCGACATCGTCGCGGGCGGCAGCGTCTCGTTCGTCTCGGGCGCACGCCCGCGGTCGCTCAACGGCCTCTACCGCGAGGTGACGTTCACGACGTTCGACGGCGGGGCCGACGGCATCGCCGCCACCTTCGCCCACCGGCAGGGGGGCACGCTGACGGAGGCGGACCTGCTGAGCGGCGACGTCGTGCTCGACCTCCGCTCCGTCGGCCCGTCGGTGACGCGTCTGTCCGAGTCGCTCGCCAGCGCCCTCCCCAGGGAGGCGGCCCTCGACGCCGTGACGACCGGCGTCTCGATCACCGCGGCGCAGATCGAGCAGCTCCGCCAGCTCTCCGTCTACGCCGTCCCGGCCGACGCGCCGACGCGGCTGGGCACGCTGACCGGCCGCTCGATGTACACCGACCTGAACCGCTACAACGAGCAGCGGTTCCGCGAGGTCACGGCCGAGCGGCTGGAGACGCAGGCCGTCGAACGCGTGCTCGCCATGTTCCGGGAGCGGGCCCAGCCGATCGACCCGGACGCCGTCGCCGCCCGCCTCGTGGAGGCCGCGGAGAGCTACGTCAACGCCGGCAACGGGCTCGACCTGGATCCGGCGGGCTGGAACGCCTTCATCGAGGGTGAGGAGAGCCTCGCCGACGTCCGCCAGACCCTGAACGACTTGCAGGCCCTTCTGGGAGAAGTTAGCCTGCTGGGGCTCAGCCAGGCGGAGGAGAGCGAGGTCCGTCTGAACCTCCTCAGCCGCTTCACGAAGGGCAACGAGGTGCTGCCGACGGACATCGACGCGCTGCTCCGCCAGCGCGGGGCCGGGCGGTCGTGAGATTTCGTTGAAACTCGGATCACAGCAGGCCGGCCCACCACCGGCAGCGCGGAGCGTGCCTTGTCGGCGTTCGATCCGAACATACTCCTGCAACCCGTCTCCGCCGAACGCATCAGCGGGGAGGATCTGTCCTACGACGTCGAGTACGCCTCGCTGCTGCGCGACGCGGCCGGCACGCCCGAGCAGCAGATCGGCGACTCCCGGATCGAGGCCTCCGATCCGGACTGGCGCAGCGTCCGCGCCCGCTCGCTCGATCTGTTCGCCCGCTCGCACGACCTCGAACTCGCCTGCCTGCTCACGGTCTCGGGGCTCGAACTCGACGGGCTCCCCGGCCTGGCGCTCGGGCTCCGCCTGATCGCCGGCATGCTCGAGGACCGCTGGGAGACCTTCTACCCCCAGCTCGACCCCGACGACGGGTTCGACCCGCTCGTCCGCATGAACCTGCTGGCGAACCTCGCCGCCCCTCCGGGCGCCGAGGGGGACACGATCCGCCTCGTCGATCGCCTGCGCCGGCTCCCGCTCGCCGAGTCCCGCCGCCTCGGGCGTTTCGGGCTCCGGCACATCGACCTCGCGGAGGGCGCGGAGGCCCCGCTCCCGGACGAGACCGTCCCCACCGCGGACATCATCGCCGCCGCCTTCCGCGACACCGAGCCGGAACTCCTCGACGCCCGCCGGGCGGCCGCGGGCGAGGCCCAGGAGGCCCTCGCCCGCATCGTCGCCGCCGCGAACGCGCGGGGCGGCGTCTCGGCCGTCAACCTGTCGCGCCTGACGGAGACCCTCGGGCGCATCGTGCAGCGTCTGAGCGGCCCCGCCCAGGACGCCCAACCCGCCCCGTCGGACGGCGGCTCGGCGGACGAACCCGCCCCGGGGACGGCCCTCGCCGTCGCGTCCTCCAACGGCGGGCCCGGCGTCGTCGCGATCCGGTCGCAGGAGGACGTCCTCCGCGCGATCGACCTGATCTGCGACTACTACGCCCGCCACGAACGCTCGAGCCCGGTCCCGATCTTCCTCGCCCGCGCCCGCCGTCTTGTCGGCCGCCCGTTCGAGGAGATCATCAACGACATGGTGCCGGACGCCATGGACCACGTCCGCCTGCTCGGCGGCATCCCGGAGCCGCAGGAGTAACCGGCGCAGCGCCGCCGCAGCAAGCCCCGCCCCGTCCGCCGGGGCGTCAGTGAAGGGGGATCGCAGAGATGGCCAAGGCCAGCAGCCAGAAGTTCATCGCCCGCAACAGGGCGCCGCGCGTGCAGATCGAGTACGACGTGGAGCTCTACGGCGCCGAGAAGAAGGTGAACCTCCCCTTCGTCATGGGCGTCATGGCGGACCTCAGCGGCAAGCCCGCCGACCCGCTCGCGCCGGTCGCGGACCGCAAGTTCCAGACGATCGACGTCGACAACTTCGACGACGTCATGAAGTCCGCCAAGCCGCGCGTCGCCTTCATGGTCGAGAACCGCCTCACCGGCGAGGGCAGCATCGCCGTCGACCTGACGTTCGACAGCATGGACGACTTCTCGCCCGCGGCCGTCGCCCGCAAGACCGAGGGCCTCCGCCAGCTGCTCGAGGCCCGCACGCAGCTCAGCAACCTGCTCAGCTACATGGACGGCAAGGCCGGCGCCGAGCAGCTGCTCGCCAAGGTCCTCGCCGACCCGACGCTGCTGCAGTCCCTCGCCGCCGCCCCGAAGCCGGCCGAGGCCAAGGAAGGGGAGTAACCAGTTATGACGCAGATCGACCCCCAGGCCCAGGGCGCCCAGCAGGCGATCGAGGCCAGCGAGTTCGAATCCCTCCTCTCCCGGGAGTTCAAGCCGAAGAACGACCGCGCGAAGGAGGCGATCGAGGCCGGCGTGCGCACCCTCGCCGAGCAGGCGCTCAGCACCGCCTCGCTCGTCTCCGACGACGCCGTCCGCACCATCGAGGCGATGATCGCCGAGATCGACCGCAAGCTCAGCGACCAGGTCAACGCGATCATCCACCACCCCGACTTCCAGAAGCTCGAGGGGACGTGGCGCGGGCTCAGCCACCTCGTCAACAACACCGAGACGGACGAGTTCCTCAAGATCCGCGTCCTGAACATCTCGAAGAGCGAGCTCGGCAAGACCCTCAAGAAGTTCAAGGGCACCGCCTGGGACCAGAGCCCGATCTTCAAGAAGATCTACGAGAACGAGTACGGCATGCCCGGCGGCGAGCCGTACGGCTGCCTCGTGGGCGACTACGACTTCGACCACTCCCCGCCCGACGTGGAGCTGCTCAGCGGCATCGCCCAGATCGCCTCCGCCGCCCACGCCCCGTTCATCGCGGCGGCCGCGCCCAGCCTGCTCAACATGGAGTCCTGGCAGGAGCTCAGCAACCCGCGCGACCTCACCAAGATCTTCGGCTCCCCCGAGTACGCCCCGTGGCGCAGCCTCCGCGAGAGCGAGGACGCCAAGTACATCGGCCTCACCATGCCGCGGTTCCTCTCGCGCCTGCCCTACGGCGCGAAGACGTCCCCCGTGGAGGAGTTCGCCTTCGAGGAGGACACCGCCTCCGGCGACCACACGAAGTACACCTGGTCGAACGCCGCGTACGCGATGGGCGTGAACATCAACCGCGCCTTCAAGCAGTACGGGTGGTGCACGCGCATCCGCGGCGTCGAGTCCGGCGGCATGGTCGAGGGGCTCCCCTGCCACACCTTCCCGTCCGACGACGGCGGCGTGGACATGAAGTGCCCCACCGAGATCGCCATCACCGACCGCCGCGAGGCCGAGCTCGGCAAGGCCGGCCTCCTCCCCCTCAGCCACTGGAAGAACACCGACTACGCCGTCTTCATCGGCGCCCAGTCGCTCCAGAAGCCGGCCGAGTACGACGACCCGGACGCCACGGCCAACGCCAACCTCGCCGCCCGGCTGCCCTACCTCTTCGCCACCTGCCGCTTCGCGCACTACCTCAAGTGCATCGTGCGCGACAAGATCGGCTCCTTCAAGGAGCGCGAGGACATGGAGCGCTGGCTCAACGACTGGATCATGCAGTACGTCGACGGCTCGCCCGCCACCTCCAGCGAGTCGTACAAGGCGACCCACCCCCTCGCCGCCGCGGAGGTCAGGGTCGAGGAGATCCCCGGCAACCCCGGCTACTACTCCTCGAAGTTCTTCCTCCGCCCGCACTACCAGCTCGAGGGGCTCACGGTCTCCCTCCGCCTCGTCAGCAAGCTGCCCTCGCAGAAGGGCGCCTAACAGCGCGCCGGGGCCCTCCGGCCCCGGGCGGTCCGCACACACCGCCGCCGCGCAGGGCGTCCGGCGGAGAGAGTCTCGCAGCACACCGAAAGGCGGCCCCGCGCCGCCCTACACGAGGAGCACACCATGGCGTTCGACGCCTACATCGAGCTCGACGGCGTTCCCGGTGAGTCGAAGAAGAAGGGCAAGGAGAACCAGATCGAGATCTTCTCCTTCTCCTGGGGCAGCAGCAACCCCACGACGGTGAGCGCCAACAGCGGCATCTCCGCCGGCCGCGCCTCCGTCTCGTCCTTCAACGTCATGAAGCAGACCGACAAGGCCTCCCCCGTCCTCTTCCAGAGCTGCTGCTCCGGCAAGGTCCACGGGACCATGAAGGTCACCCTCCGCAAGACCTCCGGCGGCGACGCCAAGACCCCCACCAAGGACTTCCTCGTCTACACGTTCACCGACGTGATGGTCGAGAGCGTCCAGTGGTCCGGCTCCGCCGGCGGGGACGACGTCCCCACCGAGTCCGTCTCCTTCGCCTTCACCACCGTCAAGATCGAGTACTTCCCCCAGGACACCGAGACCGGCAAGCTCGGCGCCGCCGTCTCCGCCAACTGGGACATCAAGCTCGCCGCCTCCACCTGAGCGGCCCCCGCCGACACCACGCCCGCGGACGCGGCCCGCCGCGTCCGCCCGGGCTTGCCCGCGGCCGCTCCGTCGGCCGAACCGCACCCGGAGCCACGCGATGGACGCTGCCGACCTGATCCGTTCCGGCGACACCGACGCCGCCCTCGCCGCGCTCCAGGACCAGGTCCGCGCCGCCCCCGGCGACGCCGGCCTGCGCGTCTTCCTCGCCCACCTCCTCGCCGTCCGGGGCGACTGGCACCGGGCCGTCAAGCAGATCGACGTCGCGGCCGAACTCGACGCCTCGCGCGTCGTGCTCGCCCAGGCCCTGCGCCTCATCGCCTCGTGCGAGCGGGGCCGCGCCCGCGTCTTCGCCGGCGAGTCCCAGCCGCTCATCCTCGGCGAGCCCTCCCCGTGGGTCGGCCGTCTGGCCGAGGCGATCGCCCGCTCCGCCCGCGGCGAGCACGCCTCGGCCGGGGTCCTCCGCGCGGAGGCGTTGGAGGAAGCCCCGGCCGCGCCGGGCTCGATCGAACTCGCCCCCGCCCCGGGCGAGGAAGCCGCGGCCGCCCACGCCTTCGAGTGGGCCGCCGACGCCGACCCCCGCCTCGGCCCGATCCTTGAGGCCTTCATCGACGGGCGGTACTACTGGATCCCCATGAACCGCGTGCGCGAACTCCGCGTCCACGCCCCCGCCGACCTGCTCGACCTCGTCGCCGTCCCTGCCGACTTCGTCTGGACGAACGGGGGCGAGGCCGGCGGCTTCATCCCCACGCGCTACCCCGGCTCCGAGGCCGCCGCCGACGCGCTGCGCCTCGCCCGGCGCACCGAGTGGGCGGAGGACGCTCCCGGCGCGTACCGCGGGCTCGGGCAGCGGGAACTCGCGACGGACTCCGGCGAGTTCGCCCTGCTCTCCGTCCGCCGCTTCCGCCAGCACCTCGCCGAGCAGCCCGCGGCTCCGCTCGCGGGCGCCGCCGCCGCGGAGGCCCGCTCCGGTGGCTGACCTCACGCCCAGCGAACTCCTCCAGCCCTCCCTGCTGGACCGCCTCACCGACGACGACCCCGACTCCGCCGTCGAGAGCCGCGACGCCCGCGTGATGGACGTCCGCCGCCTCAAGGCCGCCGTCCTCCGCGACCTGGAGTGGCTCCTCAACGCCTGCGCCCCGCCCGCCGACGATCCCATCCACCGGACCGCGCACGCGAGCCACTCCGTCCTGAACTACGGGCTGCCGGACGTCACCGGCCTCAGCGCCGCCGGCATTCGCGAGGCCGACCTCATCGAGAGCATCGCCCGCGCTGTCCGCCGCTTCGAGCCCCGCATCATCCCGCGCACGCTCAACGTCCGCGCCCTGCGCGGCGTGTCCAACCGCCGCCCCAACGTCCTCGTCTTCGAGATCGAGGGCGAGATGTACGCCGACCCGGTCCCCGAGGCGCTGCACCTCCGGACCGACCTCGACCTCGAGACCGGCCGCACCACGCTCGAGGAGCAGCGCCGTGGATGAACGCCTGCTCCGCGCCTACGACCGCGAGCTCCGCTTCGTCCGGGAGACGGGCGCCGAGTTCGCCTCCGCCTACCCCAAGATCGCCGGCCGCCTCGGGCTCTCCGGCACCGAGTGCGCGGACCCCTACGTCGAGCGTCTGCTGGAGGGCTTCGCCTTCCTCGCCGCCCGCGTCCGTCTCAAGCTCGACGCCGAGTACCCGCGGTTCACCGACGCCCTGCTCGATGCCGTCTGCCCGCATTACCTCACGCCCCTCCCCTCCATGGGCGTCGCGCACCTCCGCATCGACGAGAACGAGCCCGGGCTCGCCGAGGGCGTCACCCTCCCCCGCGGCTCCCCCCTCCGCGGGCAGCTCGGGCGGGGCGACCAGACCGCCTGCGAGTTCCGCACGGCCCAGCCCGTCCGCCTCCTCGCCCTCCGCGTGGAGGACGCCGGGTACCACACCCGCGACCTCCGCGCCATCGGCGCCCCGACCACAGCGAAGGAACGCGCCGTCCTCCGGCTCCGCTTCCGCACCACGGCCGGGGTCCCGCTCAAGGCCCTCGCCCTCGACGAGCCCCTCCGCCTCTTCCTCGCCGGGCCCGACGAGAAGCCGTTCGTCATCTACCGGCAGATCTTCTCGCGAGCCCTCCGCGTCCTCGCCCGCCCGGAGGGCGCGCAGCGCTGGCACGAGGTCCCCGCCGCGGCCGGCATCGCCCAGCCCGGCTTCGAGCCGGACGAGGCCCTCCTCCCCGACAGCCCGCGCTCGTTCGACGGCTACCGCCTGCTCCGCGAGTACTTCGCCTTCCCGCGCCGCTTCCTCTTCGCCGACCTGGCGAACCTCGCCCCGGCCGCCGAGCGATCCCCCGCGACCGCGCTGGACGTCCTGATCACGCTCTCCGAGACGGAGCCTGACCTCGAGGACGGCGTCTCCGCCTCCGATTTCCTGCTCCACTGCGTCCCCGTGGTGAACGCCTTTCCCAAGCGGCTCGACCGCGTCCCCGTCTCGGACACGGCCGAGGAGCACCACGTCGTCGCCGACCGCACCCGCGTCGAGGACTTCGAGGTCCACACGATCACCTCCGTGCTCGGGTACTCCGATCCGTCGCGCCCGGACGTGGTCTTCCGCCCGCTCTACGAGGCCACGGCCTTTGCGCCCCGCGACGGCGCGTACTACGCCCTGCACCGCCGCCCGCGGCTCCGCTCCGTCCGCGAGGACCGCGGCGGGCTCCCGGGCAAGCGCCGCAGCAGCTACACGGGCTCCGAGGTCTTCCTCTCCCTCGTCGACCAGCGCAACGCCCCGTTCCGGCGCGACCTCCGCCACCTCGGCGTCGAGGCGATCTGCACGAACCGCGACCTGCCGATCCACATGCCCGTCGGCATCGGGCGCACCGACCTGCTCAGCGAGATCGGCTCCGGCGTCGGCGAGATCCGCTTCGTCGCCGGCCCGACGCCGCCGCGCCCGAGCGACGCGCACGGGCCCGGGGCCTGGCGGATCCTCAGCCACCTCCGGCTCAACTACCTCTCCCTCGCCGACTCCGACCCCGAGCAGGGCGCCGCCGCCCTCCGCTCCCTCATCGCCCTCTACGCCGACCCCGCCCGCCCCGAGACGCTCCGCCAGGCCGAGGGGCTCCGCTCCATCCGCGCCGAGCCGATCGTCCGCCGCGTCCCCGGCCCCGGCCCGATCACCTTCGGTCGCGGCATGAGCGTCGACCTCGAGGTCGACCACGCCGCCTTCGAGGGCATCGGCCCGTTCCTGCTCGGGTGCGTCCTGGACCGCTTCCTGGGCGCGTACGTCTCCATCAACTCGTTCACGCAGCTCCGGCTCGCCAGTCAGAAGGGAGAGATCGCACGATGGTCCCCGAGGATGGGGCTCCGGCGCCCGCTGTAGCGCCGCCCCCGGCCATCCCGGACCCGCCCCCGCACGACGCGGGCGACCTCGCCGCGGCGTTCGGCGCCGACGCCGCCGGTGCGCCCGTGTTCTCGGAAGTCCTCCGCCGGGCCGCGGAGGACCCGTTCGCCTGGAACTTCTTCGCCCTCCTCCGCGCGGTCGAGTGCGAGCACGACCTCCTGCCCCGCATCGGCCGCTCCGCTCGCCCGATGGACGACGCCGTGCGTCTCGCGCAGGCCGCGGAGCTGCGCTTCGCCCCCACGGACGTGCAGGCCGTCGACACGGACCGGGCCGGGCGCCCGCGCGTCGTCGTCAATCTGTTCGGCCTGCTCGGCCCGAACGGCCCGCTCCCGACCCACCTCACCGAGTACGTCCGCTCCCGCGCCCGGCACCACGCCGACACGACCTGGCAGAGCTTCCTGGACATCTTCCACCATCGGATGCTCGCCTACTTCTACGCGGCCTGGCGCGCCCCCCGACCGGCTGTGCACGCCGACCGCCCGGCCGAGGACGACTTCGCCCGCTGGCTCGCCTCCCTCGTCGGCATCAACGGCGAGCACTTCCAGAACCGCGACGCCGTCCCCGACCACGCCAAGCTCTTCCACGCCGGGCGTCTGGCCGCCTACCCCCGTTCGGCGGACGGTCTCCGCGGCATCCTCGCCGGGTTCTTCGGCCTCCCGTGCGAGGTCACGCAGTTCGTCGGGCACTGGCTCGCCCTCCCGGCCTCCTGCCGCTGCGCCCTCGGCGCTTCCCCGGACACCGCCACCCTCGGGGTGAGCTGCGTCGTCGGCGCCCGCATCTGGGACCGCGGGCAGCGCTTCCGCATCCGCATCGGCCCCATGCCGCTCGCCAAGTACGAGCGGTTCCTCCCCGGCGGCGACGCCTACGCCATGCTCGCCGACTGGGTCCGCAACTACGTCGGCGACGAGTTCGACTGGGAGTTCCAGCCCGTGCTCGATCGGCGGGAGGTCCCCCCGGCCGTCCTCGGCGGGCGGCTGCACCCCACCCGCCTCGGGCAGACGAGCTGGCTCGTCTCCAAGCCCCCGGACCGCGACCCCGACCAAGCCATCCTCCGCCCCCGCCGCAGCGCCGCCTGACCCCACCACCCCCCACCCCATCCCACCCCGCCTCGCCCCCTACCCCACTCCCCCGCACACACGCAAGATCGACCCCCGGCCCGACAGGCCCCTGGAGCGACGAGAGCCATGCCCGGAATCAGCCGTTCCGCCCTCTTCGGCAAGCTGAACCCGACCGCCTACAAGGCGATCGAGTCCGCCACCGTCTTCTGCAAGCTCCGCGGCAACCCGTACGTCGAGCTCGTGCACTGGCTCCACCAGATCCTGCAGCTGCAAGACTCGGACATCCACCGCATCATCCGCCACTTCAAGCTCGACCCGTCCCGCCTCGCGGCCGACGTCACGGCCGCCCTCGACCGCCTTCCCCGCGGCGCCACCAGCATCACCGACCTCTCGCAGCACCTCGACGACGCGACCGAGCGGGCCTGGGTCTACGCCTCCCTCGGCATGGGCGCGACCTCCATCCGCACCGGGCACCTCGTCCTCGGCGTCGTCGTCACCCGCGAACTCCGCAACGCCCTGGTCGGCATCTCCCGCGAGTTCGAGAAGGTCTCCGCCGACGCGCTGCAGTCGGGCTTCGCCGAGATCGTCGCCGGCTCGCCCGAGGAGGGCCTCCCCTCCGCCGACGGCGCCTCCGCCGCCGCCCCGGGCGAGGCCTCCGGCGCCATGGCCCCCGCCCAGATGGGCCGGCAGGAAGCCCTCAAACAGTTCTGCAAGGACCTCACCGAAGAAGCCAGGGCGGGCAAGATCGACCCCATCGTCGGGCGCGACGAGGAGACCCGTCAGTGCATCGACATCCTGATGCGCCGGCGGCAGAACAACCCGCTCCTCGTCGGCGAGGCCGGCGTCGGCAAGACCGCCGTCGCCGAGGGGTTCGCGCACAAGATCGTCGCGGGCGATGTCCCGCCCCCGCTGCGCGACGTCCGCCTCCTCGAACTCGACGTCTCCGCCCTCCAGGCCGGCGCGAGCATGAAGGGGGAGTTCGAGCAGCGCCTCAAGCAGGTCATCGAGGAGGTCCAGGCCTCCCCCAAGCCCATCATCCTCTTCATCGACGAGGTCCACCGCCTCATCGGCGCCGGCGGCGCCTCCGGAACCGGAGACGCCGCGCAGCTCCTCAAGCCCGCCCTCGCCCGCGGCGCCCTCCGCACCATCGCCGCCACCACCTGGGCCGAGTACAAGAAGCACATCGAGAAGGACCCCGCCCTCACCCGGCGCTTCCAGACCGTCGCCGTCGACGAGCCGAGCGAGGAGCGGGCGATCCTCATGCTCCGCAAGGCCGCCGCCCCCTTCGAGAAGCACCACCGCGTCCAGATCCTCGACGAGGCGATCGAGTCCGCCGTCAAGCTCAGCCGCCGCTACATCCACGGCCGCCAGCTCCCGGACAAGGCCGTCAGCCTCCTCGACACCGCCTGCGCCCGCGTCGCCGTCGGGCAGCACGCCCAGCCGCCCGAGGTCGAGGATGCGCGTTCCCGCATCCGCGCCCTCGAGACCGAGCGCGACATCGTCGCCCGCGAGTCCGCCGTCGGCTTCGAGCACGCCGGCCGCATCGAGGAGATCGAAGAACGCCTCATGGCCGAGCGCGACCGCCTCGCCCGGCTCGAGCGGGAGTGGATCGCCGAGAAGGCCCTCGTCGACCGCATCCTGGAGGTCCGCGCCAAGCTCCGCGGCCCCGTCTCCGCCGAGAAGGTCGAAGGCACCGGCTCCGCAGCCGAAGCCATGGCCGACGCGCAGGCCCCGCACCCCGCCCCGGCCGAGCCCGCGGAGGGAGCCGCGGGCGAAGCCGACCGCCAGGACCTCCTCGCCGAGCTCCGCCGCCTCCAGGCCGAACTCGCCGACATCCAGGGCGAGCGGCCGCTCATCCTTCCCTGCGTCGACGCGCAGGCCGTCGCCGCCGTGGTCGCCGACTGGACCGGCATCCCCGTCGGCCGCATGGTCAAGGACGAAGCCCGCGCCGTCCTCCAGCTCGCCGAGACCCTCGGCAAACGCATCATCGGGCAGAACCACGCCCTCGAGATGATCGCCCGGCGCATCCAGACCTCCCGCGCCGGGCTCGAGAACCCGAGCAAGCCGATCGGCGTCTTCCTCCTCGCCGGCACCTCCGGCGTCGGCAAGACGGAGACGGCCCTCGCCCTCGCCGAGACCCTCTACGGGGACGAGGCCAGCGTCATCACCATCAACATGTCGGAGTACCAGGAGGCCCACAAGGTCGCCACGCTCATGGGCTCCCCCCCCGGCTACGTCGGCTACGGCGAGGGCGGCGTCCTCACCGAGGCCGTCCGCCGCCGCCCCTACTCGATCGTCCTCCTCGACGAGGTGGAGAAGGCCCACCCCGACGTGCACGAGATCTTCTTCCAGGTCTTCGACAAGGGGCAGATGAAGGACTCCGAAGGCCGCGACATCAACTTCCGCAACACCATCATCCTCCTCACCACCAACGCCGGGTCCGACCTGCTGATGAAGCTCTGCTCGGACCCCGAACTCCTCCCCACGCCGGAGGCTCTCGCCGAGGCCCTCCGCAAGCCGCTGCTCGAGGTCTTCCCCGCTGCGCTGCTCGGGCGCACGGTCACGATCCCGTACTACCCCCTCTCGGACGAGATGATCCGCGCCATCATCCGCCTCCAGCTCGGGCGCATCGAGAAGCGGGTCCGCGAGAACCACGGCGTCCCCTTCACCTACACCGACGACGTCGTGGAGACCATCGCCGCCCGCTGCACGGAACTCGAGTCCGGCGGGCGCATGGTCGACGCGATCCTCACGAACACCGTCCTGCCCCGCATGTCCGGCGAGTTCCTCGCCCGGACGATCGAGGGCGGCAAGATCGAACGCGTCCACATCGCCGTCGAGGGCTCCGACTTCGTCTACAGCTTCGACGCCGCCCCCGAGCCCGCCGTCGCCTGACCCCCCCCCCCCCCCCCCCACCCGCCGCCGGGAGCACGCCATGCCCACGCTCAGCCAGCAGCACCGGATGATGGCCGTCGGCACCCCTCTCGGCGAGGACGCGCTCGTCCTCCAGGCCATCTCCGGACGCGAGGCCGTCAACGAACTGTTCGAGTACACCCTCGACCTGCTCGCCGAGGACCCCGCCCTCGACCCCGACCGCCTCCTCGGGCAGCCCGTCGCCGTCCGCATCCAGGGCGAATCCGGCGCCCGCTTCCTGCACGGCTTCGTCGCCGCGGTCGAGCGCGGCGGGGCGACCACCTCCGGGCACGTCGCCTGGCGGGCCCGTCTCGTTCCGTGGCCCTGGCTGCTCACGCTCGGCTCGGACTTCCGCATCTTCCAGAACATGAAGGTGCCCGACATCGTCGCCCGGGTCTTCCGCGAGCACGGGTTCAGCGACTTCGACGACCAGCGCCTCACCGAGGACTACCCCGAGCGCGAGTACGTCACCCAGTACCGCGAGACGCACTGGGACTTCGTCGCCCGCCTCCTCGAGCAGGAGGGCATCTCCTTCCACTTCGAGCACGCCGACGACCGCCACGTCCTCGTCCTCACCGACTCGCCCGACGGCTTCAAGGACGCCCCCCTCGCCCGCGAGATCCCGTACCGTCCGCGCACCGCGAGCGACACCTCCGGAGAGTCCATCGCCTCCTTCACCCAGGCCCGCGAACTCCGCACCGCCGCCTTCGCCCTCGCCTCCTACGACTTCACGAAGCCCAACACCCCCCTCCAGGGGCGCCGCGTCGTCCCCCGCGGCTACGCCCACGCCGAGACGTTCGAACGCTACGACTTCACCCTCGGCTGCTCCGAGCCCGCCCACGCCGAGCGTTACGCCCGCCTCGCCGTCGAGGCCGAGCAGTCCCAGCAGACCACCATCCGCGGCGAGGCCGACGCCCGCGCCCTCGCCCCCGGCACGGCCTTCAAGCTCACCGACCCGGGCTCGGCCCTCCCCGCCGACCAGGCCGTCCGCTACGCCGTCACCGAGGTCGTCACCAGCGCCCGCCAGGACCCCTACGCCACGCGTTCCGGCTCTGGCGGGGGTGGCGGAGGTGGCGGTG
>CAYMFP010000003.1:0-43570 GCA_964389385.1 uncultured Phycisphaeraceae bacterium
CGTTCTCGAAGATGCTCATCGGGAACGGGTTGGGGCGCTGGAAGACCATGCCGAGGCGCTTGCGGAGGTCGATGACGTCGACGTCCGGGTCGTAGATGGGGGAGCCGTTGAGGAGCATCTGCCCCTCGGTCCGGACGCCGTCGATCAGGTCGTTCAGGCGGTTGACGGAGCGGAGCAGGGTGCTCTTGCCGCAGCCGGAGGGGCCGATGAGGGCCGTGACCTTGCCGCGCGGGATCGGCAGGCTGACCCGGTGGAGCGCGTGGGACCGCCCGTACCAGAGGTTGAAGGCGTCGACCTGCACGACGGGGTCCTCGCGGAGGACCTCCGGGTGGATCGCCGGCTCGACGCTCTCGCCGGCGCGGATCGAGTCCAGGATCGAGGGCTGGGGCTCGGCGATGGACATGGCGGCGCGTCTTTCGGTGGCGGGCTCTGTCGCGAAGGCGGTGGTCACAGGCCGGGCCCTCCGGTCTTGGCGCGGATCCTGGCTCGCAGGATCACCGCGGTGAGGTTCAGCACGAGCACGATGGCGATGAGCAGGAGCGTGGTGGTCCAGACGAGGGGGAGCGCCGCCTCGGAATCCGGGCTCTGGAACCCGAGGTTGTAGATGTGGAACCCCAGGTGCATGAACGGACGGTCGCCGTGCAGGAAAGGCGCTTCCGTTGATACAGGCGGAGCGGGCGCCAGGTTCACCGCGCCGACGAGCATGATGGGGGCGACCTCCCCGGCCCCGCGGGCCATCGCGAGGATGGCCCCGGTCAGGATGCCGGGCGAGGCCGCGGGGATGACGATGCGGCTGATGGTCTGCCACCGGCTGGCCCCGCAGCCGATGCTCCCCTCCCGCATGGAGCGGGGGACGGCGGCGATGGCCTCCTCCGTCGCGACGATCACCACGGGGAGGGTGAGCAGGGCGAGGGTGAACGATGCCCACAGGATGCCGGTGGCGCCGAACGTGGGGCTCTCCGGGAGCTTCTCGGAGAAGAAACCGCCGAAGTAGGGCGTCCGGGCGACCATCCAGAGGGCGAGGGCGACGGCCGTGAGCCAGAGCCCGCCGGAGGCGAACGCCCCGACGCGGTTGAGCAGCGTCGGCTCGTGCTCCGGCCGCTTGGCCGTGAGCGCCCCCACCGCCGCGGCGAGGAGCAGGACGAGCCCGAGGGTGGCGAGCAGCGGCCACCAGTCGGCGCGGGGCATCGGGGCCTGCGGGCCCGCGTCGATGTACCGCCCGAGGGTGAGGCAGAAGAAGCCGAAGCCGAACATGCCGTAGACGATGCTCGGGACGCCGGCGAGGTTGTTGATCGCGATCCGGACGACGCTGGTGACGAACCCCTGCGGGGCGTACTCGCGGAGGTAGATCGCGGCGATGACGCCGAGCGGCACGACGCTGACCGTCAGCAGCAGGGTGAGGACGACCGTTCCGAGGATGATCGGGAAGACGCCGCCCTCGGTCCCGCCCTCGCGGGGGGACTGGCTGAGATACTCGGCCCAGCGGGCGAGGTAGACGCCGGCCCGCTCGAAGCCGGACATCGCGTTCGCCGGGACGGTGCGCACGACCTGGCTGACCTTCATGGGACGGTCGAGCAGCGTCCCGCTCTCCGGGCTGAACCGCCCGGTGAGGGGGTCGACGAAGCGGACGCGGTAGCGGGCGTCCTCCGCCTCGAGTTCCCGGACCGCGGCGAGCAGGGCGGCCTGCTCGGCCTGGATCTCGGCGGCCTCGGCGTCGAGTTCGGCCTCCACGCGGGCGAGGCGTTCGGGGGTCATCCGGGGGCCGGCCCAGGGGTGTTCGAGCGCGGCGGCGAGGGCGAGGACGCCGGCGAGGAGGAACGCGCCGAACGCGGCCGTGGCGGTGAGCCGCCGCCGGACGCCCCAGCGGACCCGCGGCACGCGGCGCGTCAGGAAGAGCCCGGCGCCGCCGGAGGCGATCGCGCCGAGGAGCACCCCGGCCCAGGCGGCGGCCGGGAGCCCGCGGGAGACCCCCGCCTCGGCCTGCTCGAGTTCGCGCCGGGCGCCGCGGCGTTCCCACCCGATCTCCGAGAGGCGGCGGACGAGGCTCGGGATGCGGCGCTGCGTGAGTTCCTCGTGCCGCTCGGCCCGCTCCGAGGCCGCGGCGAGCTGCCGCTTCAGCTCCTCCCGGACGGCCTCGCCCCGGGCCACGACCTCGCCGTCGACGAGGACGGCGTCGGGGAAGCCGAGAAAGACGCCCCAGCCGCGGCGTTCGACGAGGGTCGCCTCCGGCGGGCGGTCGATCTCCGCCACCTCGTGCAGCGGGATCCAGCGGAAGGGCTGCTGCCCGAAATCGCGGTTGCCGACGCGGTAGCGCCGGCGCAGGGGCTGGCCCTCCGGGGTGAGCGCGTGGGGCGGGAGCGTGCCGGCGGCGGCCGCGGCGGCGATGGCCTCGGCCTCCGAGGGGAGGGGCTCGTAGACCTCGTCCTGCACGGGGATGCCGAGGAACGCCTCGCCGGTGGCGAGCGTGACGCGGTCGATGGGGCGGACGAGGAACGTCGTCCCGCCGCGCCAGACGATGACGACGACGAGCGCCGCGATCATCGCGAGGCTGATCGCCAGCGTGAGGCCCATCGTCCAGACCGCCGGCTCGCCGCCCGCGTCCGGCGGGGTGCGGCGGCGGAGCGAGAGGACGGGGCTCGCCGGTGCGCTCGTCGCTTCGCTGCGGGGATGGTTGGCGAGCACGGCCATCGTCGGATCCCTACAGGGCGGCGTTGCGGCGCCGGAAGTGCTGGCGGACGAACTCGGCGGTGGTGTTGATGACGAGAGTCATCGCGAAGAGGGTGAGGCCGCAGAGGAAGAGCACGCGGTAGTGCGTGCCCCCGCGGGAGACCTCGGGCATCTCGGTCGCGATGTTCGCCGACAGGGCCCGGAACCCCTCGAAGATGTTCCAGTCGAGGGTCGGCGTGCTGCCGGTGGCCATAAGGACGATCATGGTCTCCCCGACCGCCCGCCCGAGGCCGATCATGCAGGCCGAGAAGATGCCCGAGCCGGCGACGGGGAGGACCACGCGGACGGCCGTCTGCCAGGGGGTGGCGCCGGCCCCGAGGGAGCCCGCGCGGAGCGCGTTCGGCACGCTGCGCAGGGCGTCCTCGCTGAGCGTGAAGATGATCGGGATGATCGCGAAGCCCATGATGAGGCCGACGACGAGCGTGTTGCGCTGCGTGAACGGGCCGAAGATCGACTCGCGGGGGTCGAGCCCCCGCAGCTGGAAGACCCAGGCGACCGCGGCCGCGAGGGCGAGCGTCGCGACGGTCTGCGCCGCGAGCCGCCCGAGTTCGAGCAGCCCGACGCGCCACCGCGGCTGGCCGGCGACGAGCGCCGTCCACCGGCGCGTCAGGAGCCGGGCGCGGAGCAGCGCGACGACCACGCCCGCGGGCGGGACGAGGGCGAGCAGCCAGCCCGGGAAGGCCGTGCCGAAGTCGCCGTCGAGCCAGCGGCGGAGGCTCGGCTCGGTCTGCGAGGGCGGCGGCGTCTGCGAACGGTCGGGGCGGACGATCCGTCCGTCGACGGCGTACAGGCCGGCGTTGCGGAGGCGCAGCGCGTCGGAGCGGTCGATGTCGCCCAGCTCCGCCACCCACCGGGGCGTCTCCTCCGGCGTCAGGGGCTCGACGAGGCCCGCGGCGACGCGGCGATCGTCGGGCGTGGGCGCGAAGAGCGCCCGCTCGACGGGCGGGCCCGCGGCGACGGAGGCGGCGACGCCCACGGCGCCCGCCGCGGCGATGATGCCGAGCTGCCCGAGCGTCGGCAGGCGCCGGGCGTGCCGGAGCGGCACCACGCGCCAGAGCGAGGCGGCGACGAGCACGGCGAGCGGCACGACCCCGAAGGCGATCAGCAGCCCCGGCAGGATGTCGCGCACGATCGGGGCGAGGAGCATCGCCGCGACGAAGCCGAGCACGACCGACGGCAGCGAGGCCATCAGCTCGATCGAGGGCTTGACGACGCGCCGCACCTTGGGGTGCAGGAACTCGCTCGTGTAGATCGCCGCCAGCACGCTGACGGGCACCGCGAAGAGCATCGCGAACACCGTCGCCTTGACGGTGCCGAAGACGAGCGGGACGAGGCTGTACTTGGGCTCCTCGCCCTCGGCGGGCGTCGCCTGGTAGACGAACTCGGGCCGGTCGCGTCCCTCGTAGTGCACGCGTCCGAAGAGGGAGGCGAAGCTCGCCTCGGGGTAGCCCGGGTTCATCCGCCAGTAGCGGTACCCCCCGTCGGCGGCGAAGCTCGCCACGCCCGTCAGGGGCGGGGCCAGGGCGACCAGCGCGGACGAGCCCGCGGCGGCGCCGGTCTTCCTCGCCGGCAGCGACACGACCCGCTTGCCGCTGGTCAGGTTGAACATCTGCACGCCGCCGTCGGCGAGGCCGACCGCGACCGTCCGGTCGCGCTCGCTGAGGCCGACGGAGACGACCGCGGCGTCGCCGACGGCCCGGTCGAACGTGACGGCCATCCGGCGTCCGTCCAACGTCGCGGGCTCCGCGTCGGCCCCGGCGTTCACCACCGTCAGGGCCCGCAGGCGTCCGGTGGAGTCGCCGACGATCAGCGAGGACGAGCCCCGCGCCTGTCGCACGACGGTCAGGCGATCCCCCGCGTGCTCCACGAGCGCCGCGGCCTCGACGGGCTCGGCCCGCCGGCCATCCGGGCGGAGGCGCAGGAGCCGCCCGCCCTCCGAAGCGGCGACGATCGACGCGCCGCCGTCGAGCAACGCCAGGAAGTCCGGCGCGGGGTCGATCGCTCCGCCGTGGTCCAGCGTGCGCCAGGAGACCTGCTCGCTCGCCCCGCGCCCATCGAGCCGGCGGCGGACGCGGACTTCTCCGAAGTGGAGCGACCCGTCCCCGCGCATCGCGGCCAGCCGCCGCCCGCGGGAACTCTCGGCGATCGCGAGCCGCGTGACGGGGCCGGAGCCGGCGGCGAGCGCGTGCGGCTCGCCCGCCTCGACCTCCAGACGCCGGACGCGGAACGTCGTCCCGTCCGCCCGCTCGACGTAGTCCCGCTCGGACAGATCGGCCGGGGCGCCGGCGAGGGCGGCGACCGCCCGCCGCAGCCCCTCGTCGCCCAGCGGCACGGCCGCGCCGGCGGGGAGTTCCGCCAAGCCCGGCAGACCCTCCGCGTCGGCGAGCTGGAACGCGCGGTAGCGGAAGGTGACGCCGACCACCCGCCCGTCGGCCGAGCCGAAGAGGATGCGGTCGCCCCCCGGCGTCTCGGCGAGGGCGGTGGCCTCGAAGCCCTCCGGCAGCACGCTCCGCCCGTCGAGGACGGCGCCGGTCGTGAGATCGACGGTGCGGAAGGTCCCCCGCGCGTCCGCGAGCAGCGCCCGCGGCGCGTCGGCCTGGATCCGGACGACCGCCGGGCTCGCGGCCGCGTCGAGGGCGGCGGCCGCGGCCGGCGCCGGGTCCGCCGAACCCGGGCGGAGCAGCGGCGCCGCTTCCCAGACGAGGAAGACGCAGATGCCGAGCATCGCGAGCAGGACGCTCATCCCCCCCGCGGTGATCACGACGCCGGCCGTCCGGTCCTTGACGCGCGTCCACCGCGAGGAGCGCCGCGGGCCGCTCCGCTTCGTCTGCACGGGTGCGGATCCGACGCGGCTCAGCGCTGCAGCTCCAGGCCGACCTTCGCGAGTTCTTCGGCCGCGATGTCGGCGGTGACGGGGTAGAAGCCGTCCTGCACGACCGCCTCCTGGCCCTGCTGGCTGAAGACGAGGCGCAGGAACTCGGCGCGCAGGGGGTCGAGCTCGCGGCGGCGGTCGTAGTTCGTGTACAGGTACATGAACCGGGCGAGCGGGTAGTCCCCGGTGTTCGCGTTCTCCGGGGTGGGTTCGAAGGCTTCTTCGCCCTCCGCGTAGGCGAGCCGGACGACCTTCACGTCCGGCGTGCGGTACCCGATGCCGGAGTACCCGAGGCCGTACGGATCGCGGGCGACGGCGTTGACGACGCCGGCCGATCCGGGGTTCTCCTTGACGTCGTTCTTGAAGTCGCTGCCGCCGAGGGCCTGGTCCTTGAAGAAGCCGTACGTGCCGCTGGCGCTGTTGCGCCCGTAGAGCTGCACGGGGCGGTCGCGCCAGCGGGAGTCCTCGACGCCGAGGTCGCCCCACGTGGTGCGCCCGCCGGAGACGCTGAACGCCTCCGCGAGATCGTCGAGCGAGAGTTCCTCGATCGGGTTGTCCTTGTGGACGAAGATGCCGAGGGCGTCGATGCCGGCGCGGATCTCTGTCGGCGGGTAGCCGAAGGTCGCGACGAAGCGGTCGACCTCCTCGTGGCTCATCGCGCGGCTCATCGGGGCGAACTGGGCGCGGTTCTCCATCAGGGCCGGCGGCCCGATCGAGGAGCCCTTCGCCTCCACCTGCGGCTGGACGCCGGGGTGCGAGCCGCGGAAGAGATCCGTCCACCGGGCGGCGATGTTGCCCATGGTGTCCGAGCCCGCGAAGCGGAGCGTGCCGTCCACGGGCGTCGAGGGCTCGTAGCGGGGCAGCGCCGGATCCACCGCGGCGCTCCGCCCGTCCGCCTCGGCGGGCGTCCGCTCCGGGGCGGCGGGGGCCTCGCCCGTGCCAGCGGCGGCGGGGGTGGTCGGGGCGGGGGTCTCGGCCGGCGCCGACGTGGCCGTCGACGGGGGCGCGGACGACGAGCCGCCGGCCGACCCGCCGTCGCCGCACCCGGCGGCGAGGAGGGACATCCCGACGAACAACGCTGCGACGTGCGTTTTCATGGCGTGTGACCTCTCGGCGCAAGCGTAGCGACCGCCGCCGTCCGTACCGCCCGAAGGCGGCCGTCCGATGGGCCCGGGGGCGCGAAGATTCGATGAAGAGGGTCCGGAAGCCGCGCAGGCGGCCGCGTTCGCCCCGGCGCTGCGGCGGGGAGCGCGAAGATTTCATGAAGCCTGCGGCGGAAGAGGGGCGGCGGTCAGCCGCCGAGCGTGAGCGTGGCCGGCCCGCGGCTGGAGACGCGGCGTCCGCTCGGCGTGACGAACGTCAGGAACAGGTTCGCGGTGACGCGCGGCATGGCGTCCTCGCCCTCGGCGAGGGCGAGCCCGAAGACGTACCCCGGGCCGGGCGCGAACTGCTGGCGGAACGCGGCGGCGCTCTCGGCGGGGATGTCCCAGGCGCCGAGGAGCGAGCCGTCCGCGGCGCGGAGGCGGAATTCGAAGGAGCCCGCGCTCCAGACCGGCAGGCGCGAGTACCGCTCGCTGGGGAAGAGGTAGACCCACACCTCCATGCTGTCGGGGAAGCCGTTGCCGTCGGAGTCGAGGAGCGGCTGCCCCACGTTCATCGTGAGCTGGACCGGCTCGCGCGGATCGATGCGCTCCGCCTGGCGGCGTTCCTCGGCCGCGGGAACGGAGCCGGGCGGCCCGCCGGCCGGCGTCTGCGCGCAGCCGGCGAGCGCGAGGGCGGCGGCGGCCGCCGCCGCGAGGGCGCGGGGGCGCGAGCGGCGATCAGTCGTCGAGTGCTGGGCCATCGGCCTCTTCGTCCTCCGGTGGGAGAGCCGCGGGTCTGGGCGGCGGGAGCGTAGGGTCGGGCGCGGGCTCGTACACCGCGGCGCGGTCGGCCCGGGGCATGGACCTGAGGAACCCGGCGGGGCGGGGCAGGTCGGACTCCTCGCGCGGGGCGGGGACCGGCGGGGGCGTGATGTCGTTGTCCGTGTCCTCCCGGACCGCGTCGACGATCGGGCGGGCGTCGTTGAGCGTGCGCAGGTGCCGGTCGCGGATCGCCCGCTGCATGCGCTCGTTGGAGGGGGTGTCGCCGGGGATGATCGTCGGGGTCAGGATGACCAGCAGCTCGGTCTTGACGACGGACTTCTCGCGCGTCTTGAAGAGCCAGCCGAGGCCGGGGATGTCGCCGAGCCACGGGATCTTGGTGTTGCGGTCCTCCTCCTGGGTCTGGATGAGGCCGCCGATGACGACCGACTGCCCGTCCTTCACGGTGACTGTGGTCTCGACCTCGCGGCGGGTGATGATCGGCGCCTCGACGCCCTGGCCGATCTGGGTGGTGCGGGCGCTGACGCTGGAGATCTCCGGCGTGATCCGCATCTTGACGAACCCGTCGGAGGAGATGGAGGGCTGGACCGAGAGGATGATGCCGGTCTGCTTCTCGTCGACCTGGCTGAAGATGTTGTCGCCGGCGGTGACGATGCCGACGGGCACGACGACGTCCTCGCCGACCTGGATGCGGGCGGTCTCGTTGTTGTTCGCCTGCACCTTCGGGCGGCTCAGGACCTCGAGCTTGCCCTGGACCTGCAGCGCGCGGATGAGCAGCTCGAAGTCGGTGGCGGCGACCGAGAGGTTCGGCACGCCGAGGGCGGTGGCGACGCCGGCGCCCCCGCCGAGGGCCCTGAAGACGTAGTCGATCTGCCCGACGCTCCCGCCGTCGATCTCGCCGGCGAAGCGCAGGTCGGCGCCGAACTGCTCCTCCGCGTCGAGCGTCACCTCGGCGAGCAGCACCTGGATCATCACCTGCGGCGGGGCCGCGTCCAGTTCCTCGATGATCCGCATGACCGCGTCGCGGTAGCGCGGCGAGACGGTGACGACGAGCTTGTTCGACTTCTCGTCGCCGACGATCGTGACCTCCTGCTCGAGCTGCCGGGCGAGCGAGCCGATCTGCTGCGTCCCCAGGGTCTCGCGGACGCGGCGGGACTCGTTCTCGAAGTACTGCTGCAGCGTCCGCTCGACCTCGGCCGCGTCGGCGTTGCGCAGCGCGTAGACGAAGCTCTCGCGCTCGGTCGCCTCGATCTTGTCGAGCGCCTCGACGACCTGCGCGACCTTGTCGAGGTACTCCTCCGTGCCGGAGACGAGCAGCGTGTTCGTGCGGGCATCGATGGTGATCGAGAGCTCCTGCCGCTCGTCGGGCGAGGCGATGAACGTCGGCGTCTGGACGTTCGGGTCCCGCTCCTGCGTCGGCACGAGCACCAGGCTGTCGCCCTGGACGCGCAGGTTGAAGAGCGTCTGGAGCGTGTCGCGCATCTGCCGGGCGTCGGCGTTGGTCAGGCGGATCGTCCGGATCTGCCGGTCGCCGCGGCGGTCCTCGTCGACGTCGCGGATGATGCGCTCGATGAGGCGCATCATCGCCGGGGGCGCGCTCGCCAGCACGGAGTTCGTGCGCGGGTCCGGCGCGAGGCGCACCTGGTCGCGGATGGTCGGGTCGATCGTCGCCTCGATCTGCTCGATCTCGTCGCCGATGTCCTTCGCCAGGAAGCGCAGCCGCGTGGCCTGGCCGGAGCCGGCCCGGGCCCCGCCGATGGACGTCCCGGCGAGGATCTCCTCGACCAGGCGGACGATCTCCGAGGCCGTCGCCGACCGCAGGTCGATCCGGCGCACCTCGAGCACCGGGCTCACCTCGGCGCCGGCGAGCTGCGCCACGAGCCGCCGGACGGCCTCCACGTCCCGCTCGGTGCCCGAGACGATGATCGCGTTGAGACGCTCGTTCGGGATCACGCTGACCGAGCGCTGCCCCCGCCGCTCGTTCTCGCGGTCGGCGTAGAGCTCGCGGACGGTCTCCGCCACGTCGGCGGCGCGTCCCGAGCCGCCGATCTGCACGATCTCCGTGATCTCGTACCCCGCCCGCGCGTCGCCGCCGACGAGCGCGGCCACCATCTCCCGCACGAGGGCGAGGTTCTCGTCGCTGCTCATGACGACGAGCACCCCGCTGGAGGGCACGGGCTCGACGCTGAAGACGTCGTCCGGCCCCTCCACGCCCCCGCGGCGGCGGGCCTGGAGGCGCTCGCGCATCAGCCGGTCGATCCGCGGGGCCAGGTCCGCGACGTCCGCGTCCGGCACCGGCAGCACGTGCAGACCGACGCTGAAGCGGGCCTCCGGCGCGTCGAGCCGCGCGAGCAGCGCGTCGAGGATGTCCATGCTCCGGGGGCTCGTCGAGACGACGAGCGCGTTGGTGCGCGAGTCGACCGAGAGCACCAGGCGGTCCTCCGGCCGCGTCGGACGCTGCCGCTCGCGCTGGGCGAACACCTCGCCGACGACCTGCGCGACGCGGTCCGCCGAGGCGTGCTCGAGCGGGCGCACCTGCACCTCGTTGCCGGCCGCGGCGGCCTCGACGTCGAGCAGCGCGACCAGCTCGCGCACGGCGTCGAGGTTCGCCGGCGTCCCGACGGCGATGATCGCGTTGAGGTTCTCCTCCGGCGTGAGCGACAGCTCGCTCATCGGGGCGTACAGGTCCGTCGGCACGGCCGCCCCGGGCTCCGCGGCGTCGCCGCCGGAGAGGTTCAGGCGGATCCGCGCCACCTGGCGCTGCAGCGGGGAACTCGCGTCGTCCGCCCGCAGCACCCGGCCGATCCGCTCGGAGAGCTCGACCGCGTCGGCGTGCTCGAGCGGGATCAGCCGCGCCTCGGCCCACTGCCCGCGGTCCGTCTCGTTCTGGTCGAGCATCTCGGCCAGACGCTCGACGAGCGCCACCGCCTCCTCGCGCCCGGCGACCACGAGCGAGTTCGTCCGCGCGTCGGCCGACACGGCGATCTCGCCCGCGAGGGCCTGCCCCGTCACGGTCGCCGGCAGCCCGCGCCGCTGCGTGCCCGGGAGGCGCCGCAGCGCCTCGCCCCGCTCGAAGAGGTCCTGCACGATCGGGGCGATCCGCTCGGCCCGCCCCTGCTCGATCGGGATGAGGCGCACGATCACCGCGTCGCCCACGGGCAGCGTGTCCAGCGTCTGGACGAGTTCGCGCATCACCTCGACGTTGCCCGGCGTGGAGCCGACGAGCACCGCGTTCGACTGCTGGTCGGCCACCAGGCGGATCGGGCGGGTGAGGTCCAGCTCCAGCGGGGGGCGCCCGATCTCGTCGCGCTGCAGGTTCAGGCGGCGCACGTGCTCGGCGATGGAGCTGGCCGTGCCGTTCCGCACCGCCTGCTCCGCGACGTTCAGCATCTCCTCGAGCGTGCGCACCAGCGCCGGCGCGTCGGCGAGGCGGAGCCGGATCACGGCCATGTCCTCGCGGGTCGCCTCGCCGGCCGACGGCCGGTCGATGGAGCGGATGATCGACTCGACCCGCGGCGCGTCGGCCGGGCTGCAGACGACCGTCAGCGCCCGGCGCGTCGTCATCTCCACGACGGAGACGCGTTCGCCGACGACGCTCGGCCCCGAGCCGGGGTCCTGCGTCAGCCCGATCTGCTCCAGCAGCGAACGCACCTCGGCCGGCGAGGCGTGCTCGACGTCGAAAATGTAGACCTGCCGCCCGAGCGTCAGGCCCGGCGCGGCCGCCTGCTCGCCCGACGCGGCCGCCCCCTCCGCCGCGGGGATCGCCCCGTCGAGCTCGCGCACGACCTGGGCGATCTCTTCGCGCAGCCGCTCCCCGGCCGTGACGACGAGCGCGTTCGTCCCGCGGTCGACGCTCACCGCGAGCGTCTCGCCGAGGCGGTCGGCGACGGGGCGGAACGTGTCGAGCACGGTCTGCTGCAGGCGGGCCGCCGGCTGGTTGGCCAGGCGGATGACGCCGACGCCGGGCATGCTCCGCTCGCCGCTGGACCGGATGCCCTCGACGAGCGTGCGGACGCGCTCGAAGTCCTCGTCGTCCGCCCGGACGATCAGAACGCCGGCGGAGTCGTCCCCGACCACGGTCATGCGGCGCGAGGCGCCCTGCCGCTCGGCGTCGGTCAGCAGCGAACGCTGCACGATCTCGGCGAGCCGGCTCGGGCGCTGCCCCTCCACCGGGACGAGCCGCGGCGCGGGCAGGGCCGTCACCTCCGGCGTGTCGAGCTGGCGCACCACGCCCTCGATCCGCTCCAGGTCCCGCTGGCTCGCGAAGACGACGAGCGAGTTCGTCACCGGCTCGGCCGAGACGCTCGGCGTCCCCTCCGCGTTGATGACGACCGGCTCCGGGAGCGGCTGCTGCCGCTCGTCGCGCCCGCCCTGCCGGTCCGCCGCCTGCTGGCGGGCCTGCCCCTCGCGCAGCTGCCGCTCGAGCGGCGCCCGGAAGCCCTCGTTCAGCGCCCTCGCCACGCTCGCCGCGTCGGCGAAGCGGAGCTGGATGAGCCGGAGCTGCTGCCCGGTCGCGTTCTCCTCGCGGTCGATCCGCTCGATGAGCGAGCGGATGCCGCCGAAGACGGCCTCGTCCGCGCTGACCACCAGCGAGTCCGTCGCGCGGTCCGGGATGATCGAGACGCCGCGCTCGGCGGGGCCGCGCGCCTCGGGGGCGAAGCGGCCGAAGAACTGCCCGAGCAGCGTCGCGGCCGTGTCCGCGCTGGCGTGCTGCAGCTTGATGAACTCGGTCGTCCGGGTCGTGGCGGTCGGCCGGTCGACCTCCCCCAGCACCTGCTCGACGAATCGCATCTGGTCCGGCGTCGCCGCCACGTAGAGGACGGGCTGGTCGGTCGAGTAGTCGATCGAGGCCGCCGGCTCGCCCTCCTGCCGCGGGCGCGTCCGCAGCATCTGGTTGAGCGTGAAGCGGGCGTCCGCCGCGGTGACGTGCCGCAGCTCGAACGTGCGGAACTCGAGCGGCTCGACCTCGGCCTCGACGTCGAGCGCCGCGGCCTGCGTCCGCGCCACGGCGATCGCCCCCTCCGACCCCGTGAGGATGATCGCGTTGCTCCGCGGCACCGGCGTGATCCGCACCTTCACGCTCTCGGGCAGGGCCGCCCGCAGCGACTCGGCCACCGCCTCCGCCCGGGCGTTGCGGATCTGCACCGTCTCGACCTTCGCCAGCTCCTCGGCGCTGCCGACCGAATCCAGCTCCCGGATCAGCCCCTCGACCTGCCCCAGCATCGTGCGCGGCGCCGAGACGATCACGGAGTTCAGCGTCGGCTGCGGCGTGACGATCAGGCGGTCCTCGGCCCGCGCGCTGGACGGGAACGTCTGCTGCAGCGTCCGCGCCGTCTCCGCCGGGTCCGCGTCGGTCAGGCGGAAGACCCGCACCTCCCGGTCCGGCCCGAGCTCGGGCTGGTCGACCTGCTCCACGAACCGGGCGACCGTCTCCTGGTCCTGCGGCGCCGCCGTCACGATCAGCACGTTCCCGTCCGGCGAACCGGTGATCGTGACCGCGTCCTCGCGCGTCCCGTCCGACCGGGCCTTCTGGCGGAAGAACTGCTGGAGGTTGTTCGCCACCCGGGCCGCGGGCGCGTTCTGCAGACGGATCGTCCGCGTCTCCACGCCGGGCCCGCCGGCCCGCGCCTCGGCCGCCATCTCCCGCACCATCTCGGCCGCCGCCGCGACCCGGGTCTCCGGGCCGACGAGCAGGATCACGCGCCGCTGCCGGTCGACCCGCGCCGTCACGGCCTGCGGGTCCACCCCCTGCCACCAGCGCCATCCGGGCGTCGCCGTCGTCTGCTGGATCAGCTCGGCCGTCACGTCGGGGTCGAGCCCCTCGGCGTCGACCGCGCGGATCACCCGCTTGGTCTGCTGCGTCGGCGGCTGGTCGAGCTGGCGGATCAGCTCCGTCATCGTCGCCAGCGTCTCGCCCGAGCCGAAGAGCACCACGCTGTTCGCCTGCTCGTTCGTGTAGAACGCCAGATCGTCGTCGCGCGAGGCGCGGCCTCGGCTCCCCGAGTTCAGCTGCCAGGTCAGCTCGTCGATCGTGGCCGACACCCCCGCGACCGCGACGTTCTCGAACCGCACGACCTCCACCCGCAGCTCGCGCCCGGGCGCCGGGTCGTCGAACCGCGCCGCCAGCTCCGAGATCTGCCGGAAGTCCTCGTCGCTCGCCGCGACGACCAGCGTCCCCGAGCGCCGGTCGCCGGTGATCGAGACCTGCCCCCGGTCGCGCCGCCCGCCGCGCTGCCGGGACTGCCGGTCCCGCGCCTCGAAGAAGCCCTGCAGCAGCCTGGCGACCTCCTCCGCGTCCGCCCGCTCGAGCTTCACCGTCCGCAGCGGGAACGTCCCCACGCCCTCGCCGTCCACACGGTCGACGACCGAGCGGATCTCCGCGAGGTCCTCCTCCGACGCCCGCACGATCAGCAGCCGCACGTCGTCCTGCGCGCTGATCCGGATGCGCTCGCGGCGCCCCGGGTCCCCCCCCACCACCACCTCCTCGACCACGCGCCGCGCCTCGCTCGGCAGCGCGTTCCGCATCGCGATCACCTCGAGCCGGTGCCCGTCGACGGCCGTGGCGCCGTCCGCCTCCGCCACCAGCGCCGCGATCTGCTCGTGCTGCGCCGCCGAGGCCGTCACCAGCAGCCCGTTCGTCCGCTCGTCGGCCACCACGGCCGCCCGCGGCATCGTCCGCGCCTGCGGCCCCTGCCGCTGCGCGTCCAGGAGCTGCTGCACCGCGCGAGCGAGCTGCGGCGCGTCCGCGTTCTCCAGCTCGTACCGGCGGATCGCCAGCCGCTCGCTCGCCGGGCTCTGGTCCAGCAGCGAGACGAACCGGTCGATCAGCGGCACCGCCGACGCCGGGGCCGAGACGAGCAGGGACATCCCGCTCGGATCGGCCGTCACGCTCACGTCACGAGGGTCGATCTGCGCAGACGCCGCCCCGTCCGGCCCCTCGACCGTCAGCTCCGCCGCGCGCAGCCGCTGCGCCTGCCGCCCGCGGGGCGAGGGGCTCAGCAGGTCCGTCACCGCCCGCGCCGCCGCCTGGGCGTCGATGTTCGCCAGCGGGTAGACCTTGATCGTCAGCCCCTCGGCCGAGGAGGCCCGCGCCACGCCCGCCACCAGCCCGCGGACCGACGCGAAGTCCGTCTCGTTCGCCCAGACGATCAGCCGGTCCCCGGTCAGGTCCGGCTGCGCGACCACGCTCCCGGTGAACCCGCCCGGGTTCTGCGCGCTGACGCGCCCCACCTGCCGCACCGTCTGCTGCACGAGCTGCGCCACCGCCGAGGCCTCGACGCCCTCGGGCAGCTCCAGGATCCGCACGCGCACCGGCTCCGGCGGGAGCTGCCGCTCGAGCTCGGCCGCCAGCTCCGCGAGCTGCTCCGCCACGCGCGGCGAGCCGACGACGATCAGCGAGTTCGTCGCCGGATCGACCGCGATCGTGACCTTGCCGGCCGCCGCCTCATCCGACGCCTCCCGCCCCCCGGCGGCGTTTCCCTCGGCCCTGCTCCCGTCCGCCGCCGGCTGCAGCTCGACCGCCGCGATCGCGAACCGCGTCGCCAGCCACTTCGCCAGCAGCGCCGGGTTGTGCGGCGGGATGTCGGCCATGAACTGCCGCATCATCCGCACTTCGGAGAGCGGGCCGCCGTCCGCGTCCGAGCGCGGCCGCCCGGCGCCGGAGCCCGACGCCCCACCCCCGCCCCCGTTCAGCAGCTCCTCGGCCGAGATGATCTCGACCTCCACCCCCGGCCGCTCGCCCAGCACCCGGCGCAGCTGCTCGGCGATCTGCCCGGCCTCCGCCCGCGAGCGGTCGATCGGGATCGTCCGCACCTCGCGCCGGCTCGCCACCGTCGCCCGGTCCACGCGCCGGCACAGGTCCTCGATCGTCTCGAGCTGCTCGCGCGTCCCCCGCGCGATCAGCGAGTTGCTCGCCGCGTCGACGCGCACCACCGGGGGCGGCTCCTGCCCCACGCCCGCCCCGGAGGCGTCGAACACGCCGGAGATCGTCTGCGCGAGCGTCGCCGCCTCCGCGTTCACCAGGGTGATCACGCGCACCGCGCGCGTCCCGTCCGGGCCGTCCCCGGGCGGCACGTCCAGCCCCGTCACCACCTGCTCGGCGAGGTCCAGCGCCGCCAGCGGCCCCGAGACGACGACGGCGTTCAGCCGCGTCTCGGCGGCCACGCGCACGGGGATCCCGGCCTCCTGCCCCCGCCGCTGGCGGTCCATCGCCGCCTGGTACCGCAGCCACGCGGGCGCGTCCGCCCCCAGCGGGTCCGGCTCGGCCACGATCTGCTCGACCAGCGGGGCCACCGCCTCCGCCCGCGCGTGCCGCAGCACGATCGTCCGCACGCCAGACTCCGCCGGCTCCGCCGACGCGTCCATGCCCGCGATCAGCCCCTCGGCCCGGGCCAGCCGCTCGGCCGAGCCCGAGACCACCACCGAGTTGCTGCGCGTCTCGGCCGTCACCGTCGGCGCCGGCTCGCCCGGGCGCTGGTCCCCGCGGAAGGCCTCCTGCAGCGCCCGCGCCACCCCCTGCGCATCCCCGCGCTCGAGGCGGAAGACCCGCACGTCGCGGTGGACGCCCGCCCCCGGCGCATCCAGGGCCGCGACGACCTCCGCCGCCATCTCCGACAGCGGCGTCGGCGCGCTCACCAGAAGCCGGTTCGCCCGCTCGTCGGCCGTCACCGCCGCCCGAGGCACCGGGACGCCCGCCTCCGCCGCCCGCCGGAGGTCCTCCGGCCAGCGCGACGCGTCGTTGAGCATGCTCTCGAGCGTCCGCGCCACCCCCCGGGCGTCCACGTTCTGCAGCGCGAACGTCCGCATGTCGGCGGCCGGCGCCCGCGGCGTCCGCTCGTCCAGGTCCCGCAGCACCTCCGTCGCCCGCGCGACCCGCTCCGCCCCCCCCGCGACGAGCAGCGCTCCGGTGCCCGGCTCCGGCGTGATCTCGACGCCCCGCCGCCCCTCCGTCGCCTCGCGCCCGAGCACCGCCCGCGCGGCCTCCGCCAGCCGCTCGGCCCGCCCCCGCGCCGGCGTGAAGACGGCCACCGTCCGGTCCGCGCCCTCCGACGGGCGGTCCAGTTCACGCACCAGCGAACGCGCCAGCTCCAGGCTCGCCTTCGGGCCCGAGACCACGAGGGTGTTCGTCCTCGCCTCCGCCTCGACCACCACCTGCGGGGCCTCGCCGGCCTGCTGCGGGCGCCGCATCCAGTACGGCAGGTTCCGCTCCGACTCGGCCTGCTGGTCGACGAGCAGGTTCCGCACCGTCTCCCGGATCGCGCCCGCGTCCGCGTGCTCGAGCGCGAACGTCTCGACGCCCTTCTCCTCCGGGTCGAACGCCCGCTGGTCGAGCCCGGGGATCATCTCCTTCTCGATCTTGTCGATGTCCCGCGCCGGCCCGGTGATCAGCAGCGCGTTCGACGCCACCGCAGCCACCACGCTCACCGGGCCGCCCGCCGGGAGGTCGATCCGCTGCACGGCCTCGTTCAGCGTCCGCGAGACCTGCTGCGCGTCCGCGAACGCCAGCGGCACGATCCGCACCAGCGCCCGCCCCGCGGCCGCGGCCTCGGTGTCCAGGCTCTCGATGAGCTGCGCCGCCGTCTCCTGCAGGCCCTCGGGGGCGTTGATGATCAGCGTGTTGCTGTTCGTGTCGGCCGAGACGTCCAGCAGCTTCTCCGCCGGGAGCGCGACCGCGTCCTCGCCCCGGGCCTGCTCGTCCAGCCGCTGCGTCAGCAGACGCTGGAGCAGCGGCTGCAGCCGGTCCGCCCGCGCGTGCCGCAGCGGGTAGAGCCGCAGACTCGTCGCCGGGGCCTGCACCGCCCCGTCCACCTCCGCCAGCACCGCCTCCACGCGCTCGAAGACCTCCGCCGGGCCCGAGACGACCAGCGTCCGGCTCGCGTGCTCGACGTTCACCGTCACCGGCGCCTGGGCCGTCGCGTTGAGCGCGCCCCCCTCGGCCAGCCGCCGGATCGTCTCGGCCGTCCGGTCGAGGTCCGCCCGCCGGACGGTGTACGTCCGCAGCTCCGTCCCCTCCGCGACGCTCGCCCGGTCCAGGCTCTCGATGAGCGAGCGGAACTCCTCCAGCCGGTTCGCCGGCGCGTCGACGATCAGCGCGTTCGTCTGCCGGTCCCCGCGGACCGAGATCTCCTTCGGCTGCCGGAGCTGCGGCATCGGGCGCCCGAGCCGGTCGCGCGGCATCTCCGGCTCGGGGTACAGCGCGTCGATCGTCCGCGCCAGCTCCTCGGCCTTCGCGTGCCGCAGCGGGATCACCACCAGCCCCCGGTCGGCCTGCTCGAAGTCACGCGAGTCGTTCAGGTCCTCGACGATCGCCTGGATCTCCGGCAGCACGTCCGGGTGCGCCGAGACGATCAGCGTGTTCGTCGCCGCGTCCGCCTGCACGTCGACCGGCCGCTTCACCCGGTCCTCGTTCGGACGCTGCTGGTACGAGCGGTTGAGCACCTCCGCCAGCCCCTGCGCGTCCGTCGTCCGCAGCCGCAGGATCCGCAGCGGCGGGCGCTCGGCCGCCTGCCGGCTGTCGAGCTGCCGCACGAGCTGCTCGATGATCGCGAACTGCGCCGGCTGCGCCGCCACCATCAGCGCGTTCGTGCTCGGGATCGGCTCGAAGACCGGCCTCGGCCCGCCCCCGGCGTTCAGCGACTCCGACGCCGCGACCATCTCCCGCAGGAAGCCGATCACGTCCTCGACCTGCGCCAGGCGCAGCTCGATCAGCCGCACCTCGCGCGCCGGACCGACCTGCTCCTGCAGCTCGTCGAGGATCCGGACGAACCGCCCCATCGCCTCCGCGTCCGCCACGACCTCGAGCGAGTTCGAGTCCTCGTCCACCGTGACGTCGACGCGCCCCGCCCCCGGGATCTGCTCGACCTGGCTCGCGTAGATCGCCAGCGCGCGGTCGCGCACCTCCGCCGCCCGGGCGTTGGCGATCGGCACGATCCGCAGCCCCCGCTCCACCGGCACCGCCGTCAGGCTCGCGAGCACCTCCTCGACCTTCGCGAACGTCACCTCGTCGCCCGCGACGATCAGCGTCCGGCTCTTCGGCTCCGTCTCGATCTGCACCGGCACGGCCGGGCGCCCCTGCCCCGCCGGGCTCGACAGCGTCCCCCGGCCGGCCAGCCCCCGCAGCATGTTCGCCACGCTCGCCAGGTCCGCCCCCACCACCTGGTACGTCCGCAGCTCCGCGACCGGGGCCACCTCCACGCGGTCGAGCTTCTCCGCCAGCTCCCGCAGCGATTCCTCCCGCTCCGCCGGCGCGTCGATGATCAGCGAGTTGCTCGACGGATCCGCCGAGACCGTCACCTCCTTGGGCTGCTGCGCCCAGGGCATCGGGCGGTTGTACCGGTCCACCGGCATCGGCGGCTGCGGGTACAGCGTGTCCATCGCCTTCGCGACGTCCACGGCCTTCGCCACCTTCAGCGGGAAGATGAACGTCTTGCGGTCCGGACCGGTCCCCGCCTCCTCGTTGAGCTGCTCCACCAGCGAGCGGATGTCCGGGAAGACCTCCTCGTGCGCGCTGACGATCAGCGTGTTCGTCGCCGGGTCCGCACGCACCTCCACGGGCTTGGCCTGCCGCTCCGCGCTCGGGCGCCGCCCGTACTGCTGGCTCAGCATCTGCGCGATCGCCTGCGCGTCCGCCGTGCGCAGCTGCAGCAGCCGCAGCGGCGGCAGGTCGCCCGGCTCGATCCGGTCCAGACGCCGCACGTAGTCCGCGATCAGCCGGTGCTGCGCCTCCTCGGCCGTCACCAGCAGCGAGTTCGTCCGCTCCACCACCGCGATCGTCGGCTCCGGCACCTCCCGCGCGGCGTCGATCGGGTCCGCCGCCGCGAGGAACTCGCGCAGCGGGCCGACCAGCTCCCGCGCGTCCGCCTGCTGCACGTCCAGGAGCCGCGTCGTCCGCTCCGGCGGCGTGAGCTGCTGCACCTGCCGCAGCAGACCCTGGAACCGCGCCAGCGCCGCCTGCGCCCCGCGCAGCAGGAGCCGCCCGGAGGCCGGGTCGATCTCGTGCTCGATCGCCCACCCCCCGCCGCCCGCCGGCTCCAGGCCCGCGGTCTGCTCGGCGTACAACGCCAGCGCCCGCTCCACGAGCCGCTCCGGCTCCGGCCCCGACAGCTCCACCACCTGGAACTGCACGTCCGAGGCCCGGCGGCGGTCGAGCTGGTCGATCAGCCCCTCGATCGTCTCGAACTGCTCGGGCCGCGCCCGCACCACGAGCTGCCCGATCTCGTCCAGCGCCTCGAACTCCGGCGCCACGTACGCCGACCCGTCCGCCGGCTCCAGCAGCGGGCGGCACAGCCGCTGGAGGCTCGGCGCCATCTCCGACGGGCGCGACGCCGAGAGCGTGTACGTCCGCCGGGCCGTCTCGATCCGCGCGTTCTCCTGCGCCGTCCGCAGCCGCCCCTCGAACCTCGCCAGCGCCTCGCGCGCCCCCACCAGCGTGATCGTCCCCGCCTCCGCGTCGAGCAACGCCTGCACCGGCTGCGTCCGGCTCTGCTCCGTCAGCCCGTCCAGACGCTGCGCCCGCTCCAGCACCTCCGCGGCGTCCCCCCGCGTCACCCGGACCACCCGCACCTCGCGCGGCCCGCCGTCCGCGACGTCGATCGACTCCACCAGCTCGCGCAGCGCCCGGACGTCCTCGGCCGGCCCGCTCACCAGCAGCCCCCGCCCCCCCGGGGCCGGCACCATCGACACCGCCGCCCGCTGCCGCGGCGAGAGCACGCCCTGCGCCGTCCGCAGCACCTGCTCCGGCGTCAGGTGCTCCAGCGGCAGCGTCGCGGCCAGCCGCTCGCGGTCCGCGCCGCCGCCGTCCCCGGCCGCCGGGTCGATCACCGAGAGCAGCGCCGCCGCCTGCGAGACCTGCTGCGCCGTCCCCAGCACCATCACCCGCGCCACGCCCGCCAGCGCCTGCACGTCCGGCTGGCGATCCTTCGGCAGCGACCGGAACAGCCCCTGCAGCTGCCGCGCCGCGTCCCCCGCGTCGATCCCCTCCACCGCGAACGTCGCGAACTGCCGGTCCTCCGACGCCGGGCCCTCCGGCAGGTCCAGCAGCGCGATCAGCTCCGAGACCGTCTCCAGCCGCGCCGCCGGCCCCACCGCGATCACCGAGTTCGTGCGCCGGTCCGGCTGGATCGTCAGCCCCGCCACCTCCTGCTGCTCGACCCGCCGCTGCTGACCGTTCTGATCGATGATGATCTGGACGACCTTCTCCCCCACCAGCCCCTTCAGCGCGTTCACCACCTCCTCGGCCTTGGCGTTCCGCAGCGGGTAGAGCTTGAACTCCGAACTCACGTCCCCGATCGCGTCGATCCGCCGGACGATGTCCCGGATCTTGCGCGCCTGCGCCGCCGTCTCGAGGACCAGGAGCATGTTCTGGACCTCGATCGCCTCCACCCGCCCCGGCTCGGCCACCAGGGGCTTCATCTGGTCCGCCACCACCTTCGCGGCCGCGCGGTTCAGCGGGATCGTCACGTTCACGTACGTCGTGTCCGGCAGGGCGTCGAGGTCCCCCGGGTCCACCACGTCCAGCGGGCGCCGCGCCGCGTCCTTGATCGACCGCAGGTAGAGGTACCCGTCCTGCACCTGCAGGTGCGCGTCATGCAGACGCAGGTTCTTGTTCAGGATGTCGAGCGCTTCCTCGAACGGGAACGCCCGCCCGCTCACGAACGTGAAGCTCGCGCCCGGCGCCGGCGTCTCGTAGATCACCGGCAGCCCCGTCTCCCGCGCGAAGAAGTCCACCACCGCCTTGAACGGGATGTCGCTGAAGTTGAACCGGATCGACCGGTCCTGCGCCGCGCCGGACGGGGCCTCCGCCCCGCCACGTTCGCCGTCGGCCACCACGCCCCCCGATTCCTGCGCCTGAGCCGCCGCCGCGACCGAAACCGCCAGACCCGCGGCCGCAAGGATCGCGCCCGCCAGCACTGCCCGCGACGACTTCCCGTCTGCCATTCCGACCGCTCCTTCGTCCCGACGCGCGGAATCTGCGCTCCGGACCGCTTATCGGGCCCGGATCGCCGCTCACTCCACCGACCCACCGCCCTCCGACTCCCCGTCACCCCTGCCCGTGGGGGCTTGCCCATCCCCCACGGGTCGCCCAGTCTAACGTCCCCGCCCGAGCCCTACCCGCCCGGCGCGCGCACGCGCCGCTCGTCCAGCGTCTGCCCCACCGACGCCTCGTACTCCTCCTCCCCGATCCGCACGAACACCGCGTCTCCGCCGGCCCCGAGCACCTCCGCGTCCAGCACGCGCCCGCCCGGCCGCAGCGCCCGCAGCTCCCCGCTGCCGGTGTGCACGAAGTAGACCATCAGCCCCTGCTGCGGGCTCTCCGTCCACCCCGCCACCCGCCACCGGTCGTAGGGCGGCGGGGGCTTCTGCGCGGGCGGCGTCTCCGCGACCCGCACCGGCTCCGCCGCGGGGCGGGCCGGCGGCGTCGGCGGGGCCGGGGGTGGAGGGGGCGGGGCGAAGACGTTCTTCATCACCACCGGGCGGTAGACGCCGAGCAGCTCGGGCGGCGTCCGCCTCACCTCCGGCACGCCCTCCCCCTGCGGGCTCAGGTCCGGCATGTAGATGGTCGCGACCGAGACGTCGAGATCGAACGCCGTCCGCTCCCGCCGGGGCTTGATGCTGAACCCGTCCACCCGGTGCACCCACGGCTGCGCCTCCAGACCGGCGAGCACCGCGAAGCACTGCTCGAGCGTGCCGTACCCCGTGACCCGTCCGGGCACGACCACGAAGTCCACCTGATCCCGGAACACCTGCCGGAACCCGCTCGCCAGCCCGCGGGCCTGCCCCACCGGGCTCTCCATCGCCCGCCCCCGCGTCGTGGAGACCACCGGGGCCGCGAGCCCCGCGGCCCGGGCCAGCTCCCCCAACCCCGCGCGGAACCGGTGCTCCACCGCGTCCGGCGTCCGCCCCAGCGTCGTCGCGGCGATCTCCTCCAACGCCCGACGCACCTCCCCCACCCCCGCCAGGTTCTTCTCGTACCCCGCGATGTACCCCCGCGAACGCTCGATCTCGGCCTCGAGCTTCGCCTTCGGGCGCAGGTACACCCGGTCGGCGACCAGCCAGCCGAGGCCGGCGAGCACCGCCGCTCCGGCGACGGCCGTCCCGATCAGCGTCCCCCGCCTCACGAGGCGCCCCCGGAGCCGGCCCGCTCGGCACGCTTCCCGTCCGCCGTCGCCCGCGGCGAGCCCTCCGCCGCGCCGCCGATCTCTGGGCTGCGCACGCCCGTGAGCAATTGGAGGTCGAACCGCTTCTCCATGTCCGGGCCCGTGATGTTCAGGCGGTACGTCTCCCCGTCGACGAACCCGTTGCGGAAGTCCCACGTCACCTGCGCGTCGCGCACGCTCCCCGCGAGCCCGAACCGCGCCGCCGCCCGGCTCGTCCACCGCCCGGGGTACCCGCGGTTCACCGGCTCGAAGCTCACCTGCGCGGAGGGCTGCACGCTCAGCGAGCCGCTCAGCTCGTCCAGCAGCACCGGCCCGGGATCCGGCAGCCCGTCGCTGATCGTCCGCGCGTGGGCCAGCCAGTCCACCGTGGCGTCGCGCCACGCCCGCGCGTGCTCCAGCCTCGCCTCCGCCTTGATGTGCGCGCCGTACCGGTTCTGCAGCTCGGTCACCCGCGTCCGCAGCGCCTCGTGCTCGCGTTCGAGCGCCGAAAGCCGCCCGTGCGACCACACGTACCCGAACCCGCCCCCCACCAGCAGCAGGAACACCGCCGCCAGCGCCGCCGCCCGGTACTTCGCCGCCCGGTCCGGCGGCCGACGCGGGTTCTCGAAGTCCATCCCCGCCGCCCCGGACGCCCGTCGCAGCGCGAGCCCCAGCAGCGGCGCCGCCTGCGACAGCTCGGCCGCCGACACCCCCTCCGCCGCGCCGCGCGTGCGGACCGACGCCGGCAGCCCCACGGCCTCGCCCGGGAGTTCCAGGGATTGTGCGCACACGTCCCGCAGGCGGACCGCCAGATCGTCCTCCCCCACCACCGCCACGCGGTCCACCTCGCGCCCCTGCTGCGAGGCCCGGAAGCTCATCCACGTCCGCTTCGCCTCGAGCGCCACGCGACGGACGTACTCCGACTCCGCCTCCCCCTCGGAAACCGCCTCGCCCGTCGCCTCCCCGTCCGCCGACGCGGGCCCGATCCCGCCGGGGCGCGGCAGGTACACGGAGCGGCTGAACACCGGCTCCCCGAAGTCCACGACCACGAACTCCACCGACGCCGGCCCCGCGTCGATCCCCAGCACCGGGCCCGCCGCCCGGCGGCTCACGTCCGCGAGGATCGCGGACGTTCCGAACGCCCGCAGCTCGACGCCCCGGAGCTTGCCCCCCGCCGCCGAGGCCATCCGCCGGTGCCAGGCCATCCGGTCGCCCGGAACCGCCCCCACGAGCACCGACGCCCCCTCCGCCCCGCTCCCCTCCAGCGGCAGGTGATCGATCGCCGAGCCTTCCGCCGAGACCGTCAGCTGCCGCGCCATCTGCAGCCGGACCATCTCCGCCAGGTCGGCCTCGTCGGGGCGCCCGCCGGGCAGCGGCATGTGCTTCAGGATCGCCTCGCTCCGCGGCAGCGCGAGCACCGTCGCCTTCGGCGAGATCCCGCCCCGGCGCAGCTCCTCGCCGACCCACACGCCGACGGCCCCGGCATCCGTGAGGTCCAGTTCGGCCGGGCGCACGGCCGAGAGCACGCGCCGCGCCCGCGTCCGGGCTCCGCCCTTCCCCGCGGAGGTTTCCGCCTCCACCGCGAGCAGGTGCCCGTGATCGAGGTGCACGATCGCCAGCGTCGCGCCCATCAGTCGTTCCGCCCTTCAGTGCGTTCCGGCGACGCGCCGCCCGTCGCCCGCGGCCGCGCCGTCCACCGCCCGCTCCTGCGGTCCACCATACCCGGGTCGCGCCGCACGGGAGCAGGCCGTTGCTCAGTTTCCTCGCCGGCGTCCGCTCCGCCCGGGCCAGTCGCTCCGCGACGCTCGTCCGGACGCCGCGGCTCGACGCCGCCCCGACCGGCCCCCCCGTCCTCGTCCACGCCCGCGAGCGGTTCGGCCTCGGGTTCCGCCGCGAGCGCCCACCGCTCGTCGGCCTCCGGGGCCGCCGCCGCCCGCTCGGCCCGCACGCGCCGCACCAGCGGCAGCAGCGTCACGTCCCGCATGGACGCGATCCGCGGACGCGGCCCCGCCACGTCGATCACCACCTCCAGCGTCACCGCGTCGAGCAGCCGGTCCTCGTGCTCCGCGGCGCCGCGGTCCAGCAGCGCCGCCTCCGCGCCGCTGCGGGCCTCCTCCGCCTCCGGCGCGGCCATCACCTCGCCGCTCCCCGGCAGGAACCCCGCCTCCAGCCGCACGCGCCACTGCATCGACCGCGTCGTCAGGAACCGCGCCGCCGTCGCCATCTCCTCCCGCGTCAGCACGCCCTCGATGTACGGCCAGAGCGGCGTCCGCCGCGCCTCCGCCTGCACGCGCTCGCGCAGCGAGACGATCTGCGCCGCCGCGTCCGCGTCGATCCCCGGGATGCACGCGAGCACCTCCGCCGGCGCGGCGTTCACGTCCACGCGCCCCAGCCGGTAGAGATCGCGCTCGACCGTCAGCCAGTCCAGCAGCGCGGCGACCGGCTCCGTCGCCTCCCGCCGGTCGGCGCCCTCGGCCGTGCCCGGCGCCGGGAGCGCCGCCCCCAGGAACAGCCGCTCCCACTCCTCCGCGCGCTCGCTCTCGCGCATCGCCTGGCGGAGCGCGGAGACCGGCCTCGCGTCGAACCGCCGGCCGATCAACGCCGCGAGTTCGTCGTCGTCCGGGTCCATCGCCCAGACCGGGAACCGGACGCGCCCCGCCGCCTCGGCGTTCTCCCCGAGCCCAGCCTGCACGTTCGGGTCGAACGCGAACACCGTCACGAACTGCGCGAGCCCCCGCTCGTCCGGCGGAAGCCAGTCCGCGGCGGACTCGGCTCCGGCGCCCGCGCCGTCGCTCCCGGACGCGTCGAACGCCGGAGCGAGTTCTTCCCCGCCGGCCGGGTCCAGCAGCGCCGGCGTCACGCCCTCCACCCGCAGCAGGTCCTCGACGCTCGCGAACGCCCGCTCCTCCCGCGCCGCCGCGATGCGCCGCGCCAGGTCCTCGCCCACCCCCGGAAGCTTGGCGAGCATCTCCGCGGGAGCCGCGTTGAGATCCAGCTTCCCCGCCTCGGACGCCCACCGCGCCCCGTCCGCGACCGCCAGCAGCCGCACCACGCCCGTGCGTCCCGAGTCGTCCCGGAAGAGTTCGTGCCGCTCCCCGAGCCGCGGCGCCTCCCCATTGAGCAGTTCATCCCGCTGCGCCGCCAGCTCCGCCGCGACCGCCTGCACGCCAGACCACGCCAACGCCCGCGCCTGCACGCGCCGGACCGAGTACGCCGTCCCCGCCGCCTCGGCCCCGGCCGTCGTCAGCAGCCCCGCCCCCACGAACGCCCCGAGCGCGACGATCACCAGGACCGCCAGCAGCACCAGCCCCCTCCGGCTCCCGACGCGCCGAATCACGCCCCACCTCCCGGCCCCTGCCCATCGGCCTCGGCCTCCGCGGCGCCCATCGCCTCCGAGGCGTCGGGGATCGCGATGATGCGTACACGGTCCGGCGCCCGCGCCGGCGGAACAAACGCCACGGCCTCCCCGTCCGCCAGCGGTCCCGACACTCCGGCAACTCCCCGCCCCGCCCCGGCGGCCTCCGGCGGCGTGCCGCCCGCCGGTTCGTCTCCGCCCCTCGGCGGCTCGCCGAACCAGACCGCCACCTCGACCGCCGGCGGCAGCCGACGCCGCGCCACCGAATCGAACGAGCCCACCCACGACCGCCCGTCAAAATAGCGGAATTGCAGCCACGCGACCCGCTCGCTCAGCACCTCTTCGTCCGCGCCTCCCCCAGCCCCGTCGCTCATGCTCCCCGCCGGCACGCCGAGACCAGCCCTTGCGGCCGCATCGCCCCCCTCCCGCGCCGCGTCGACGGCCGCACGCGCCGCCATCAGCCGCCCCGTCGCCGCGTCCCAGCGCAGCCGCGTCCGGAGCAGATCGCCGCCGCCCGGGCGGGACGCGTCCCCGTCGCCCGGCGTCGGCACGCCGAGCGAGAGCACCTCGAGTTCATCCGTATCGCCCACGATCCCGGCCGCGAGCCCGCCGCCCCCCGCGATCGCGGTCTGGAGGTCGTCCTCGATCCGGTCGAGCAGACGCACGCCGGCGCCCGCGTCCCCCGCCAGATCGCGCAGCATCGTCCGGCGCGACAGGATCTCCATGAGGAACGCGAAGATCGAACCGGCCAGCACGCTCACCAGCGCGATCGCGAGCAGAACCTCGATCAGCGTGAACCCCCCCCGCCGTCCGCTCCCGAAGGCCCGCCGCGTCATGACGCGCCCCCCGCACCGCCGGGCCTCCCCGGACCGCCGGCGCCCGGGCGGCGACGCAGCTCATTCGTCAGCTCGTCCTCCCTCCCCAACGGCCGCTCTGCCCCCGGGCTCAGACGCACGAGCTGGCGCAGCGTGAACGACGCCCGCGCCCGCTCCGGGTCGGCCCCCGGCAGGAACGCCCGCACCGAAACCAGCGACAGCCCCTCGTACGCCGAAGGCTCCGACTCCACCTCGAGCTGCCACCCCACCCCGTCCCATCCATCCGCTCCATCCTCCCCGGAGGCCGGCATCAGCGACGCCTCGAGCGAAACCCCCGGCAGCCCCGGATCCATCTCCGGCCCGGGCGCGGCCCGCTCGGCGTCCAGGAGCCACTCCGGGCTCCAGCGCACCGCCGGGCCCGTCATCGACTCCGGAGCGGCGATCCCCGCCTCGATCCGCGCCATCGCGGACCGGGCCAGATCCGCCGCCTGCAGCCGCAGACGCTGCTCCTCCATCCGCCCCATCGCCTGCCGCAGGCTCCCCACGATCGCCAGCCCGGAGACGACGAACACCGTCACCGCGAGCATCACCTCGAGAAGGATCGCCCCCGCGGCCTGGCGTCCGGACGCACCCCTCATCGCTGCGCCCCCCGATCCGGCTCGGACACGCCCGACGCCGGCGCCCCGACCGCCTCTCCCGCCCTTGCCCAGCCCTCGGCCTCCGCCTCGCCGCCCGGAGGCCCGACGCGTTCCACGCGCGCCAGCCCGGACCACCTCGAAATCACCAAACGCCGCCGCTCCCCGTCCGGGTCCACGACGTCCAGGCTCCGGCTCTCCATCGCCGACCCGTCCGGCAGGAAGACCGCGAGTTCCAGCCTCCGCTCCTCCGGCTCTTCCGGGGCGGGTTCCTCGTCCGCGAACGGGAGCGGCAACGCATCGTCCGCCCCCGCCGCGCTCCCCACCCCCATCCCCCTCTCCATCCCCGCCTCCGGGAGAGCGATCCGAACGCCGGACGGCAGCGTGACGAGCACCCGCCCCGCCAGCGACGGATCCGCAGGGTTCCCGGCCGCTGCGCCGGCCCGCGGCTCGGGCAGGAGCAGGCTCCCCGCGTCCAGCGTCACGACGTCCTCGCTCACGCTCAGCCGCCGCGAGAGCACCCGCCACCCGCCGTTCTCAACCCGCTCGGCCCACACGCGCACCGGCAGCCCCTCGCGTTGGGCCTCGGCGCGGGCGATCAGCAGCTCCGCACGCACGCGCTCGGCCGCCTCGTCCAGGAGCACCGCCCCCGTCAGCGACCGCACCGCGGGCAGCGCCAGCGCCGCCAACGCGACGAGCAGCGTCAGCACCACCGCGAGCTCGAGGAGCGTGAAGCCGGTGCGGCGCATGGGGCTCCGGACGCCGCGCGAAGGCGCGGCCACGAAAAGACCGCCCCGGCCCGGCGGGCCGGAGCGGCGATCGATCAGCGCGAGGGAGGCGGGGGCAGCAGCTCGCCGCCATCGGCGCCGCCCGCGCTGCCGCCGCTCCACGACGTGATGTCGTCGTCGGTCCCCTCCTCGCCGTCCGGACCGTTCGACCACAGCTCGTACGGCAGGTCCTCGTTCTGGCGGCTCTCCACGCGGTAGCCCCACTCGTTGCCCCACGGATCGCGCGGGACGGGCTTCTCGAGGCTGCTCTGCCACGCCTTGCCGGCGCCCTCCTCCGCCTCCCGGAACGTCTCGGAGGACCAGAGCACCTCGATGCCCTCCTCCTCCGACGGCACGCGGTTGTGGTGGAGGCGGAAGACGTCGATCCCGCTCTGGATCTGGCTGAGCTGGAGCTGCGCCTGCGACACCTGGGCGTTGTCCCGCTGCTGGAACAACGCCACCCCGACCAGCCCGGCCAGCGCCAGGACGATCGCGAGCACGATCATGACCTCGATGAGGGTGAAGCCCCGGCGGAAGCGCCGGCGGGAGGTGGCGGTGCGCATCTGCATGAACGAACGTCCTTTCCGTGAACCACGTTGCGGGCAACACCGGAAGCCCGGCTCTCCCGGACGCCCGACGATCCTTGTTTCTACTCGGCTGCCGGGGACGCCGGACCGCACAAGCGGTCGAAGACCGCCGCGCCCGGTGTCCATCACCGCCCGCCGCTCCCCAGCACCCCGCGACCCAAGTTCATTAGCACACACTAGCATGAGGGACACGGCTCCGCAAGCCCCTTTTCTCCCGAGGCCCACGGCAAACGCACCACCGGGCGTCGCGCTGCACTCAGATCGCCGAACTCATCCGCGTCAGCGGCAGGACCAGCGCCGCCGCCACGAACCCGACCCCTCCCGCGATGAAGAGCAGGAGCAGCGGCTCGATGAGCCGCACGGCCGTCGTCAGAAGGCGGTCGATCCGTCCCTCCAGCGTCGTTGCGATGTTCATCAGCACCTCGCCCACGGTGCCCGCCGCCTCCCCGACCCGGATCATCTCGACCACGTCGTCCCCGAAGAGCCCGCTGCGCTCCAGGGGGGTGGCCAGGTCCTCCCCGGAACGCACCGACTCCGCGGCCTCGGCGATCGCCTCCTCCAGCAGCACGTTCCCCGCCGCGTCCTTGGCGATCAGCATCGCCGAGAGCAGCGGCACCCCGTTCTGCTCCATCGTCCCGAGCAGCCGGCAGAAGCGGGCCACCGCCAAGGCCCGGTTCAGCGGCCCGATCACCGGCGCGCGCACCGCCGCGACGGCGAGCGCCCGCCGCACGTCCGGGCGACGGGCCAGACGCATGAGCACAATCGCCAGCACCGTCAGGACGGCGAGCGTGACGAGCCCGTACCGGCCGACCACATCGGAGATGAAGAAGACAAACGCGGTGATCCCCGGAAGCTGCCCCGCCTCCTCCAGCCGGTTGAACATCCCCCCGAACATGGGCACGAAGAACGCGAAGACCACCGTCAGGATGAGCACACCGAAGCTGACGAGCAGGGCCGGGTAGATCATGTTGCCGATCACCTTGCCCCGCAGGTCCGCCTGGGCCTGGACGAACTGCCCGAGGCGCAGGAAGACCTCCTCGAGAAACCCGCCCTTCTCCCCCGCGCGGACCATCGCGACGTGCACCCGGGGGAACGCGTCCGGACGCTCGGCCATCGCGCTGGAGATCTCGCCCCCGTCGCCGACGTGCTCGGCGAGGTGGCGGTAGACGTCCGCGATCGCGGGCTGGCTCTTGCGCCGGCTCAGCAGGGCGAGGGCCCGCATGATCGGCACGCCGGCCTTCAGCAGATCCCCCATTTCTAGGTAGGACTGCGCCAAACGCCGCTGCGAGACTTTCCGACCCCCGAGCAGCGGCAACTGCAGACCGCCGACGGGCTTCTCCTTCAGGCGGAGCGGACGCAGCGAGCGCGACTCCAGCTCGGCGAGGACCGCCTGCTCGGTGGGCGCGCTCAGGACGCCCGTGGTGCGGGCTCCGCTCGGATCGAGGGCGACGTACTCGAAGCTCGGCATGCGCCCCCGTCACTCCCGCTCGCCGGCGTCCGCCCCCGGGGCGGGTTCGGCGAGCAGTTCCTTGATCCGGGCGACGAGGCGTTCGTCGTCCGGGGTGGTCCGCGGGTCGAAGCGTTCCACGGCCTCGCCGGCCCGGTTCACGAGGTACTTCGTGAAGTTCCAGGTCGGCTCGCCCCCCGCCGGCTCCGGCTGGGCGACGAGATCGGCGTACAGCGGGTGCCGCTGCTCACCCTTGACGGAGATCTTCTCGAACATCGGGAAGGTCACGTCGAAGCGTTCGGCGCAGAACTCGGCGATCTGCTCGTTGCTGAGCGGTTCCTGCCCTTTGAAGTCGTTGGCGGGGAACCCGAGGACGACGAGCCCGGCGTCCTTGTGCTCGCGGTAGAGCTTCTCCAGGGCCTCGTACTGCGGCGTGAGCCCGCAGCGGCTGGCCGTGTTCACGATGAGGACGACCTTCCCCTCGTAGCCGCGGAGGTCCTTCTCCGTTCCGTCGAGGGCGCGGGCGGCGTGGTCCAGCACGTACCGCGGGTTCGGGTGCCGGGGCTCCCGGTCCTCTCCGGCCTCGGGGTCCGGGGCGGGGCCGGGGATGGGGGCGGTGGAGTCGGGGGCGGCGAGCCCGGCGACGAGAGCAAGCATGACCGCCGAGATCAGGGCAAGCTGCATGCGACCGCCTCCTCTATGCTCCGGCATGCGGCTCCGGCGCCGGCGTGTGCGCGCCGCGGACGCCGCGCCGTTGACGGATGCTACCCCCGACCGGGCTTTCCTGCACCGCCCGCTCCCGCTCGCGCCATGGTCGAACTCTCCCGCATCGTCCGCTTCTGCGTCAATCCCGGCGGGGGGTCCGTCGCGGGGACGAACGGCTTCGGCGGCAAGCCCCCGATGCGCGGGCTCGGGCGGTATTACGAGTTGGAGATCCTCTGCCGCGGGGAGCCGGACCGGGCGACGGGGTACCTGGTCAACATCAAGGATCTCGACCGGGCCGCGTGGGAGCACGCGGTTCCCATCATCGCGCAGGCCTGCCGGGAGCGGCCGGAGACGGAGCCCGCCGAGGTGCTCCCCGAGATCGCGGCCGCCCTCGCGCAGGCCCTCCCCGGGCTCGCCGCCCGGGTCCGCTGGCGCCTGACGCCGACCTATTCCGTGGAGACGGGTGTGAACGAGAGACCGCCGGCTCCGCCGCGCGTGCTGCTCCGGCAGCGGTTCGACTTCGCGGCCGCGCACCGGCTGCACGTCCCCTCGCTGACGCCGGAGGAGAACGTGCGCACGTTCGGCAAGTGCAACAACCCGAGCGGGCACGGGCACAACTACGTGTACGAGCCGTGCGTGGCGGTGACGCTGGGCGAGGGGGGCGAGCCCTTCGGGCTGGCGGAACTCGAGCGGCTCTGCGAGGAGGTGCTCACGGAGGCGTTCGACCACAAGCACCTGAACAGGGACACGCGGGAGTTCGCCGAGGCGGGGGGGGCGAACCCGAGCGTCGAGAACATCGCGCGAGTCTTCTTTGAGCGTCTGGCGCCGGCCGTGCGGGCCGCGTCGGAACGTGCCGAACTCGTCTCGATGACGGTCTGGGAGACGGACCGGACGAGTTGCACCTACCCCGGCTGAGGCCGCGGCGCCCCCGCGATCTGGCCGGACCGCCCGCGGCGTGCCGATAGAATCGCCGGGGCCGGGCCGACGCCCGGGTGTAGGCTGGACCACGCATGGGCATCGGGACACTCCTCCTCGAACGCGGGACGATCGGGCGCGAACAGCTCGAGCAGGCGCTCGCGGAGGCCCGGCGCACGGGCGAGCGGGTGGAGCGCGTCCTCGTGCGGCAGGGCCTGGTCTCGCGCGAGGAGGTGCTCGCCGTGATGGGCGAGCAGTTCAGCCTGCCGGTCGTCGATCTCGCCGAGCTGGACGTGGACCCCGAGGTCCTGCGGCAGCTGCCCAGCCAGCTCGTGTACCGGCAGAACGTCGTGCCGATCGCCCGCTCGAACGGGTCGCTGACCGTCGCGACGAGCGACCCGTTCGAGCTCGCGGCGCTCGACGAGCTGCGCCTCGTGGCGGGGCGGCACATCGAGCTGGTGCTGGCCGACGAGGACGAGCTGCGGCAGTTCATCCGGGCCCACTACGGCGTCGGCGGGGACACGCTCGACGCGATGTCCGCGGGGCTGGACGGCAAGCGGGTCGAGGTCGGGGAGGACGGGCAGGCGGCGAGCGAGGAGGAGATCGAGCAGGCCCAGGAGGCCACGGTCATCAAGCTCGTCAACGACCTGCTCATCGAGGGGATCAGCGAGCGGGCGACGGACATCCACATCGAGCCGTACGAGAAGGAGCTCGTCGTCCGCTACCGGATCGACGGCGTGCTGCAGCGGGCGAACGTCCCGCCGACGATCCACCGCTTCGGGCCGGCGATCATCAGCCGCCTGAAGATCATGTCGAGCCTGAACATCGCGGAGAAGCGCAAGCCCCAGGACGGGCGGATCACGTTCGTCCACAAGCGCCCGGGGCGCCGCCCGGAGGAGTACGACCTCCGCGTGAGCGTGATCCCGATGCTCTTCGGCGAGGGCGTTGTGCTCCGCGTGCTCAACAAGAGCGCGGTGCTGATGACGCTGGACGACCTCGGCATGCCTTCCGCGGTCGAGGAACGCTGGCGGCGGATGATCTCCCGCCCGCACGGGATCGTGCTCGTCACGGGGCCGACGGGCTCCGGCAAGAGCACGACGCTCTACGCCTCGCTCAACCAGATCGTCAGCGACGAGATCAAGGTGATCACCGTCGAGGACCCGGTCGAGTACCACGTCCCCGGCGTGAACCAGATCCAGGTGAACACGCGCGTCGGCCTCAGCTTCGCGGCCGGGCTGCGCTCCATCCTCCGCCACGACCCGGACGCCGTGATGATCGGCGAGATCCGGGACAAGGAGACGGCCGAGACGGCCGTGCAGGCCTCGCTCACCGGGCACATCGTCTTCAGCACGCTGCACACGAACGACTCGGCCGGCGCCGTGACGCGCCTGCTCGATATGGGGGTCGAGCCGTTCCTCGTCGCCTCGTCGGTCGAGGGCGTGCTCGCGCAGCGCCTCGTCCGCCGGATCTGCCCGACCGACTTCGAGGACTACCGCCCCGACCCCGCCGACCTGCCCCCGGACTTCGAACTCCCCGAGAGCGGCCTCCTCCGGCGCGGCGTCCCGAGCCGCAACAACCGCAACACCGGCTACCGCGGACGCATCGGCCTCTACGAACTGCTCACCGTGACCCCCACCATCCGCGAGCAGGTCATGGCCCGCGTCAACGCCCCCACGATCGCCCGCGACGCGATCGCCTCCGGCGACCTGCTCACCCTGAAGATGGACGGGTACGAGAAGGTCCGCCGGGGGGCGACGACCATCGCCGAGGTGATGCGGGCGCTGGCCGTCTGAGCCTCGCCCGGGCCCTCCGGAGCCGCCCCCCGCGGCCGTGGGGATGCGCCCCGCGTGCGGCCCCGCGCACCGGCCCGCACCCCGACCATCTCCCGGACACGGACGGCGGCTCCCCGGCTCCTTCGCCGAGTCCGGGCGGCGGCTGCATCCCCCACGCCCCGGGCGGAGAATGGTGCTCCGGGGACGCGCCGCGGCCCGTCCGCGCGTCCCCGATCTTTCGGGCTCCGTACCCTACGACGCCGTGCCGCACGCGAAACGCCCATCCCGCATCCTGCTGATCCGTCCCAGCGCCCTCGGCGACGTCTGCCGGTCCGTCCACGTGCTGGCGCGGCTCCGGGCGGCGTTCCCCAAGGCGCGGATCGACTGGCTCGTGCAGGACTCGTTCGCCGACGCCGTCCGCCACCACCCGGCCCTGAGCAACGTCGTGCCGTTCCCCCGCCGGCGGCTGGGGCGGCAGCTCAAGCGGCTGCGGACGCGCGAGACGCGCGCGTTCCTGTCCCAGCTCCGGGCGGGGCGGTACGACATGACCATCGACGCCCAGGGCCTCTTCCGCAGCGGGTTCCTCTCGCTCGCCAGCGGCGCCCCGCTGCGGATCGGCTACGCCGAGGCCCCGGAGGGGGCCCACCACTTCTACACCCGCAAGCTCCCCGTCTCGGCGAAGATCCACGCCGTGGAGCGGATGGACCGCCTCGCCCGCTTCGCCTGCGACGAGGCGATCGACGACCCGCGCGAGCGGTTCAGCGGCATCACCAGCCGCCCGAAGCAGCGGTCGGGCCCGCTCGCGGCCTCGCTGCTCGGCGTCTGCGGGGAGAACACCGGCCCGGACCTGCGGCTCTACGCCGACCCGGACGAGATCGCCGCCCTGCGCGACGACCCGGCGATCGGGGACGCCGACCCGATCATCGTCGCCCCGACGAGCCGCTGGCCCGGCAAGCGCTGGCCGGCGTCCCGCTTCGCGGAGGTCGTCCGCGCCCTCGCTCGCGAGGGGCGCGGGCCGATCGTGATCGTCGGCGGGCCCGGCGAACGCGAGCAGTGCGCCCCGGTGCTGGAACTGGCCTCCAAGGAGGGGCCGGTGGTCGACCTCGTCGGACGAACGAGCGTCGGGCGGCTGCTGGCGCTCGTCTCGATCGGCCGGCTGGTGGTCGCCAACGACTCGGCGCCGCTGCACATGGCCGTGGGCTTCGGCGTGCCGACGGTCGCGCTGTTCGGGCCGACGGACACGGCCCGCGTCGGCCCGTACGGGCGCGAGCACGAGGTGATCCAGCACCTCGACGGCGTCGCCCTCCGCCCGGGGGACCACAAGAACGACCGCCTCGGGCGCGACCTGATGAAGCGGATCACGGTGGACGAGGTGCTGGAGCGGGCGCTGGCCGCGCCGCGGGTGCCGGGCGGGATGCCCGGCGCGGAGCGGGGATCATCCCCCCGGGCCGGCGACGCGCTGAAGCTCGCGGGCTGAGCCGTTCCGCGGTGGCCCGCGTGCTTCGGCGCGTCCCGGCCGCCGCGCCGCTCAGCTCTTCGCAAGAAAACGGCCGGTGCGGGCTGCCGCACCGGCCGTCGTTTCCGAGCCGGAGTCGTCGCGGGCCGGCTCACCCGTTCTTGCGTTCGAACTCCCGCATGAACTGGGCGAGCGCCTCGCACCCCTCGCGCGGGAACGAGTTGTAGATGCTCGCCCGCATGCCGCCGACCATGCGGTGCCCCTTCAGCCCGTCCAGGCCCTCCTTCTCGGCCTCCTTCACGAAGAGCTTGTCCAGCTCCTCGCTCGGCGTGCGGAAGGTGACGTTCATCAGCGAGCGGTCCGAGGGCCTGGCGGCGCCGATGTAGAAGTCGCTGGCGTCGATCGCGTCGTAGATGATCTTGGCCTTCTCGCGGTTGTACCGCTCGATGTTGGCCAGCGCGTCGCCCTTGCCCGGGGCGGACTCCCACGAGAGCTTCCACTTCAGCATCTGGCCGATGAGGTAGATGCCGAAGGTCGGCGGCGTGTTGTAGCGGCTCTCGTTCTGCGCGAGGACGTCGTAGCGCTGCATCTTGGGCAGGTCGCGCACGGGCTTCTCGATCACGTCCTTGCGGGCGATGATCAGCACCGTCCCCGCCGGGCCGAGGTTCTTCTGCGCCCCGGCGTAGATCAGCCCGAGCTTCGTGACGTCCAGGGGCCTGCTGAAGATGTTGCTCGACGCGTCGGAGACGAGGAAGCTCTTGCCCGGGGTGTCCGGCAGACGCTGCCACTCCGTGCCGGCGATCGTGTTGTTCCAGCAGAAGTGCACGTACGCCGGGTCCTCGGAGTGCTTCGTCTCCTCGGGCGTCGGGATGTGGTCGTACCGCGTCTCCTTGCTCGAGCCGGCGACGTGCACCTTGCCGTAGTGGTGCACCTCCTCGATCGCGTCCGACGCCCACTTGCCGGTGTTGAAGTAGTCGGCCGTCCGCCCGTCGGGGAGCAGGTTCGCCGGCACCATCCAGCACTGCGTGGTGGCCCCGCCCTGGGCGAAGAGCACCTCGTAGTCGTCCGGGATGTTCGCCAGGCGGCGGCAGTCCGCGATCGCCTCCGCGAGCACGCGGTCGTACGCCTTGCCGCGGTGGCTGTGCTCCAGGATGCCCATCCCGGTGCCGAAGATGTCCCAGATGTCCTCCTGCGCCCGGCGCAGCACGCTCTCGGGGAGCGTGCCCGGGCCCGCGGAGAAGTTGAACAGCCGTCCCGGCGAGAGCTTGGGGGCCATCCGGTCGAACGCCGTGTCCATCGTCGTCATGCCTTCACCTCTGCTCAGTGTCGATCGCCCGACCGATCACGCCGTCGCGACGGCGTTCACCACGTGGATCAGTTCACCCGTGTCGCGGTAGTTCGCGACGATCCGCACGACCTCCTCCGCCACCGCCGTCTGCGCCTGGTCCGTGCTGGCGCCGACGTGGTGCGAGAGGCTCGCCGCCCGCGCGCCCGCCGCGGGCGTGCGCCACTCCCCGTCCTTGAACGACGGCTGCCCGGAGAACACGTCCAGCCCGAGCCGCAGGCCCTTCTCCTCGGCCCGGCGGAGCAGCGCCGCCTCGTCCGCCACCTCGCCGCGCGAGGTGTTCACGAACGTCGCGCCGTCCTTCATCGCCGCGAAGAACGCGTCGTCGAGCATCCCCCGCGTCTCGTCCGTCAGCGCCACGTGCACGCTCACCACGTCGCTCGTCGCCGCCAGGCGCAGCAGCGCCTGCCGGTCGTGCCCGACGCTCTCGCACCCGTACGCCTCGTGGATCTCCGGCTGCGGGCGGCGCGTCCACACCTGCACCTTCATGTCGAACGCGCGGGCACGCTGCGCCACCTCGCGCGCGATCTGCCCGAACCCGATCAGCCCGAGCACGCTCCCCTTCAGCCCCCGCGCCTTCGAATACTCCTTCTTGTTCCACCGCCCGCCGAGCAGCTCGGCCGTCTGCGCCGGGATCCGCCGGTCGCAGTTGATGATGTGCCCCATCGCCAGCTCGGCCACCGCCACCGCGTTCATCCCCGGCGTGTTGCACACCGCCACGCCCAGCTCCGACGCCCGATCCGCGTCGATGTTGTCGTAGCCCGAGCCCGCCCGGATGATCGCCTTGAGCCCGTGCGACGCCCCCGCCTCCACGACCGCCGCCGGCACCTTCGTGCTCCGCACGATCAGGATCTGCGGGCGGTAGGACTCCACCCGCTCGCGCAGGGCCGGGCCGTCCAGGTCCGGCGCGACCTCCACCTCCGCGCCCAGCTCCTTCAGCCCCTCGACGCCCACGCTCTCGAACTTGTCGGCGATCAGAACCCTCACGTCGCGCTCCTCTGCGGGTAATCCGGCGTCGCTCGTCGCGCCGGTCGTCGGTCGGGCGCCCTCAACGCCCTGCGGCTCATGGTATCTCTCGTTCTGCGCCGCGGTTCTCGGCGCGCGCCGGGACGGCCTCGCCCGCGACGCTCTCCCCCCCCCCCCCCCCCCCACACAACCCCCCCCCCCCCGCCCCCCCCCCCCCCCCCCCCCGCGCCCGCGGCCCCGGGCGCCCCCCGGGGGGGGGCGGGCCCCCCGACCGCGGCCCGATCCACAGCCCCAGCGAGAGCATCGCCAGCAGCACCGCCGCGACGAACATGCCCTGCGTCTGGTGCCGCTGCGCGCGCAGGCGCCGCTCCAGACGCCGCGCGTACGCCGCGTCCACCACCCCCGGCCCGCCGCCCGTCCCCCCCGGCTCCTCCGACCAGCCGGCGCGGCTCCCGCTCCCGGGATCGCCCTGCGCCACGGCCTGCGGCGGCGCCTGCTGCGGCAGCAGCCGCACCGGACCCAGCCCCAGGAACTGCCGGTCGTCCGGCGCCGCGAACAGCGCCCCGCACACGCCGCACGAGGCGTCCGTGCCCTGCGCCGGGCTCCCGCACGCGTGGCAGACGCCCAGCAGGTGCGCGATCCCCGGCGTCCGCCCCGCGAGCGTCCAGAACTGGTGCGTCGTCGGCCCGCGCACCACCGAATCCCGCGTCAGCCGCCCGCGGCGCGCCATCCCCTGCACCACCGAGAGGGCGCACCCGGGGCGGTGCGGCTGGTGCTCGTCCCGCACGAACCAGGGCCCCATCCCGTTCTGCGTCGCCTGCCGGCTCAGGGGCTCCAGCAGGCCGCCGCAGGCCGGGCAGTCCGCGCCCTCCGGCACCCCCGCCACGTTCCCCCCGCAGTACGGGCATACCGCGGGCGATCCGAGCGAGCCGGTTTCCCGGCCGCCCGACGCAACGCCCGTGCTGTTCCGCGACTGATCCGCCATCGGAGACGCTCGGAAGCCCCACAACCCCGGGGGAACCCTAGGCCGCCGGACGCGAGACCGGCGGGGCCTCCGCCGCCCAGCGCACACCCCGCCCCGCTTGAACCCGGCGGCCCGCCGGGCTTGCATGCGCTCCATGCGCTCCCAGCACACGCCGAGGCTCCGCCCGCTCCTCCTCCTCGTCCCCGCCGCCCTCTCCGCCTGCGGCTCGCCGCAGACGACGGACGCGCTGCCGCCGGTCCGCGAGCGGGCGTCCGCGGGCGGCGAGAACGCCCGCCTCGCCCCGGCCGTCATCATCAACGGCACACCCCTCTCCGCCGCCGAGTTCGCGCCCCTGCTCGAGGAGGCTTCGGGCGGGGCGATCCTGGAAGAGGTCGCCCTCGACCGCCTGCTCGCCGAGGAGCTGCGCCGGCGGGCGATCACCCTCCCGCCCGACGCCGTGACGAACGAACGCCGCGCCCTGCTCGCAACCCTCGCCGAGGAGGCGGGCGTCGACGAGAACGCCGCGTTCCGCCTCCTGGAGGACACCCGCCGCCGCCGCGGGCTCGGGCCGCGGCGCTTCGCCCTGCTCCTCGAACGCAACGCGGCGCTGCGTGCGCTCGTGCAGGATTCCGTCGAGGTCGCCGACGCGGAGATCGCCCTCGCGCACCGCATCCGCGACGGCGAGCGCCGCCTGCTCCGCATCATCGCCCTGCCCGACGAGCGCCGGGCCGCGGAACTGCGCGACCAGCTCCTCGCCGGGCCGCCGGACGACCTGTCCATCCGCTTCGCGCAGGCCGCGGTGGACCGCTCGACGGACCCCTCGGGCGCCGCCGGCGGGCTGCTCGGCCCGATCAGCACGTCCGATCCCGCCTACCCCTCCGCCCTGCGCACCGCGGCCGCCGCCCTCCAGACCGGCGAGGTTTCGCCGGTCATCCCGATCGGGGGCAGCAGCGTGATCGTCCTCCTCGAGCGGGTCCTCCCGCCGACGGGGCGCACGCTCGAGGAATCCCGCGGGGAGATCGCCGGCACGCTCCGCCTCCGCAAGGAACGCCTCGCGATGGAGCGCCTCGCGCGAGACCTCGTCGAACGCGCCGAGATCTCCGTGCTCGACCGCGACATCGGCTGGTCCTGGGACGCGCGCCGGGGCGTCGAACGCTGAACGGGCCCGGCGCCGGATCCGTCAGCGGAAGCCAGCCGCAGCGTCGCCGCCACTCGCCGGATCCGTCTCCCGAACGGCGAGTTCCTCGCGGAAGAACTCGGCGATCGCCCGCTTCACGCCGACCTCCGCGGGATCGTTCACCCACGTGACGTGCCCCGCCCCGGGCTCGATGTGCACGGCGACGCGCACGCCCGCCTCGCTCGCCGCGCGCTCCAGCAACGCCGCGTGCCGAACGTTCACGATCCGGTCCGCATCGCCGTGCGTGATCAGAAGCGGGCGTCCCACCCCCTCCCCCAGCCGCGCCGCCGAGGCCGCCGCGTCCCGCCCGGCCGGGATCAGCAGCCGCCCGAGCCCGCCCGCGTAGTCGCCGGTCACGCCCTTCCACGTGCTGAACGTCGAGCCCGCCGCGACCGCGCGGATCTCCTCCCGCTCCGCCGCGGCCGCCAGCCCGATCGTCCCGCCCATGCTGAAACCGAAGAGCCCGATCCGCTCCGGGTCCACGTCCTCGCGCGTCAGCAGGTAGTCGATCGCGCCGTGCGCGTCCGCCACGAGCCCGTCGCGCAGCAACCGCCCGCGGTCGCTCCGCCCGTACCCGCGGTAGTCGAACAGCAGGACGTTGAACCCCTCGTCCGCGAGCCATTCGCACACCGCCAGGTGCCGGGCGACGTGGAACGCGTTCCCGTGCACGTGCAGCACGGTCGGCGCCGCCTCCCCCGCCGCGACGCCGCGGGCGGGGATGAACCACCCGTGCAGTTCGATCCCCTCCTCCCGGCTCGGGAACCGCACGTCCTCCACGCCCGCCGGCGTCTCGAACGCGCTCCGGTTCGGGAAGTAGAACAGCGACGACTCGAAGCACCCGGCCAGGCTCATCAGCACCGCTCCGCCCGTCAGCAACGCGCCCGCCAGAAGAACGCTCCGAACCACGCGCCGCACCGCGCTCGGGTGGCGCCGCCCGTGCAACCTCCTCCGTTTGCTCATGCCGTCCTCCCGCGGGCGGCCCGCCCGGCGCCAACGATGCAGCGGTGCCCACCCCGTCCTCGCGGCAGCCCGCTCGCCCGCCTCGCCCGGCGGTGCTCGGCCAACTCGCCCGCGTCCCCGGGCACCTGGCGGTCTGGCCGGGGCTCTACGCCGCATCGTGCGTCGTCGCCTTCGAACAGTTCGCCGGCCTCGCCGTGCGCCCTGCTTGGGCAACCCTCGGCGTCGCTTTCGCCGCCGGGCAGGCGCTCTACCTGCTCGACCGCCTCAAGCTCCGCGACGCCCTGCTCGACCCGGCCGACGAGGCCTCCGATCCCGATCGGTTCGCCTTCCTCGCCCGTCACGCCGCGGCCATCCGCGTCTGGATGGCGGCCGCGTTCCTCGCCGCGATCGCCGCCGCCCTCGCCGTCCATCCGCTCCTCCCCCCGCTCCTCCTCGCCGCCGCCGTCGGCGTCGTCTGGTACGCGGGGCGGCCCGCGCCGACCGTCTCCGGCGTGCGCCGCCCGAAGGACATCATCGTCCTGAAGAACATCCTCATTGCGGCGGGGCTCACCGGTTTCTCCGCGGCCCTGGCGCTCCTCGACCGCGGCGACGGACACGGCGCCGCCCTCGCCATCCTCCGCGGCCGTCCCCTGCCGCTGCTGCGCGCGGGCGTCATCCTCGGCCTGATCGTCCTCGCCGATTCCGTCGCCTGCGACGTCGAAGACGCCGACGCCGACCGGCGTTTCGGCACCGACACGCTCCCGGCCCGCCTCGGCCGCCCCGCCGGCTGGCTCGCCGCGGCCGGCTGCACGCTCCTCGCGGCGGCCCTCGCCCTGGCCGCCGTCCCGTCCCCGGCCGGCCTGCGGTGGCCCGCGCTGCTCGTCCCCTCGCTCGCGATCGTCGGCGTCCTCTTCCCCCGACGCCCGCGCGATCCGGTCGACCTGCGCCTCCCCGTGATCGCCGCCCTCGCGATTTTCCTCTGACGAGCCGACGGCCGGACCCGGATTCGACGACCCGGCGTCCGTGCCCGACCGGGGCGCCGCCGCACGAACGTCCGGGAACCCGGGGGCCTACCTCGCGACCTCCACCGCCCGCGTCTCGCGCAGCACCGTCACCTTGATCTCGCCGGGGAAGGTCATCTGCTCCTCGACGCGTTTGGCGATCTCGTGCGCGATCAGGAACGCCTCGTCGTCCCCCACCTGGTTCGCGTCGACCATCACGCGCACCTCGCGCCCGGCCTGGATCGCGTGCGCCTCCACCACGCCCGGCTGCGCCAGCGCGATGTCCTGCAGCTCGTTGAGCCGCTGCACGTACCGCTCCATGCTCTCGCGCCGCGCCCCGGGGCGAGCCGAACTCACCGCGTCGGCCGCCATCACGATCGGCGTGTAGAACGTCGTCGCGGGGATGTCCCCGTGGTGCCCGCCGATCGCGTTCAGCACGGCCTCGTTCTTCTCCCCGTGCGCCTTGGCGAAGTCCATCCCGATCTTCGGGTGCCCGCCCTCCATCTCGTGGTCCATCGCCTTGCCGATGTCGTGCAGGAATCCGCACCGCCGCGCCAGCGCCCCGTCCAGCCCGAGCTGCTCGGCGATGATCTGGCTCAGGAACGCGACCTCGATCGAGTGCTTCAGCACGTTCTGCGAGTACGACGTCCGGTACGTCATCTTGCCCATCGCCTCCACCACCTTCGGGTGCAGGTCGTGCAGCTTGACCTCCGACGCCGCCTCCTTCCCCGCCCGGATGATCCGCTCGTTGATCTCCGACCGGACCTTCTCCACCACCTCCTCGATCCGCGTCGGGTGCAGGCGGCCGTCCGCCACCAGCCGCTCGAGCGCCTCGACCGCCACCGCCTGCCGCACCTTGTCGAAACACGAGACCACGATCACGCCGGGCGTGTCGTCGACGATGATGTCCGCCCCGGTCGCCTTCTCGATCGCGCGGATGTTCCGCCCCTCGCGCCCGATGATCCGCCCCTTCATGTCGTCCGACGGGATCGCCACCGTCCGCACCGTGCTTTCGCTCGAGTGCTCGGTCGCCGTCCGCTGGATCGCCATCAGCGTGATCTCGCGGGCCCGCTCCTGGGCCTTGGCCTCCGCCTCCTCATGGATCTTGCGGACGACCTTCGCGACGTCCCGCCGCGCCCCCTCCTCCGCCCGCTGCAGGACCATCTGCTTGGCCTGTTCCGGGGAGAGGTCCGCCACGCGCTGGAGTTCGATCGTCTGCTTCTCGATCAGCTCCTCGAGCTGCTTCTCGCGCTCGCTGAGCCGCTGCTCGCGCTTCTCGGCGTTGGCGATCCGGTCCGTCAGCGACTGGTCCTTCCGGTCCGCCGCCTCCTCCCGCCGGACGAGCAGATCCTCGCGCTTCGCCAGGCGCCGCTCCTGGTCCCGGATCTCCGCCCGGGCCTCCTCCATCTCCCGGTCGAACTTCTCCTTGCGCTCCAGAGCCTCGCGCTCGGCCGCGAGACGAAGCTTCTCCGCCTCCGTGCGCGCTTCGGCCTCGAGCTGCTTCGCCCGGGCCTCACCCTCGGCCTGCGCCTGCGCCCGCGACCGTCCCGAGAAGTGCCGATGCAGCAGCACGCCTCCGGCCAGCCCCAGCCCGGCCGCGACCAGCGCCAGCAGCGCCGCCCCGACCGCGCTCAGACCGCCGCCGGCCTCCTGCGCAAGTGTCCAGATCTCCAGTGGCATCCGCCGGATCCTCTACGCACGGCCTGCGGGCCGCGCTTCTTGGCGTCCGGACCGGGGAACCACCTGGAAGGTGACCACCTGTTCAGGGGCTCCGAATCAGAGGCGGATGGCCGCCTCTCCGGCCCGGCGGGGGCCGGACGGGCGGCACGGTCGCTGCACGGCCGGGCGAAGGCGCAGAAGCGGCAGGTGCAAGGCTCCGAAGGGCCCTCTTCATGGGTCCGCCGCGTGGCGGACCTGAACAGCGGGCCGGCGCGGGCCGACATCGGATCCGATCTCGTCGATTCATCACCCCCGGACGGCGGGGCCGTCCGGACGCGTGTTCTGGTTGGGCACGCACCGGGCGTCCGGCGCGTGGGTGTTTCAATTCCGTGTAGAGTGTAGGCTCCCGCCGGAAACCCGCCGGCGGGCTCCGCCACGACGGGCCCGGCCCGTGGAGAGAACCTGATGCC
>CAYMFP010000004.1:0-7287 GCA_964389385.1 uncultured Phycisphaeraceae bacterium
GGGTGGGGTGTGGCGGGTGCGGGCGTTGCGGGCGACGCCGGTGCCGCTGGGGGACTTCTGGACGTTCGAGCCGGCCGAGCGGTTGGACCCGGAACCGTCCCTCCCCGGCGGGGGAAACCTCCTGGGTTTCGCGGGGTCTCCGACGGGCCCGGTGGCGCTGCTGGAGGGGGCGGAGGGAAGAACGCTGCTGCGGCTTCGGCGCGGCGCGTGGGAGCGGGAGGGCCTGCCGGAGGAGGTCGCGAGCGGCGGCGGGGGCGGCCTGCGACTGCTGGCGGGGCCGAGCGGGCCGCTGCTCGTCGGACGCGCGGGCGATGAACTGCGGGTGTGGGCGGAGGGCGGCGCGGGTTGGGCGGAGCGCCGGATCGAGGCGGGCGGCGTGCCACCGGAGGCGGCGCTGCTCGCCGGGAGCGACGGCGAGGTGATCGCGGGCGCCCGCGAGGGCGGGGCGCTGCGGCTCTGGACGGAGGCGGGGGGGCGGATGACGCCGCTGACGCGGGTGGAGGGGCTCCCGGAGCGTGTCACGCTGACGCGCGGCGGGGGCGGGACGCCGCGCCTCGTGATCGTCTGCGACGAGGAGGGGGCGAGGGAGCCGGAGGCCGGCCTGGGGGCGGAGCGGTCGCCGGCGCGGACGCGACGCGTGCCGCAGCGGGTGATCGAGGTTTCCGAGGACACGGGCCTGGTGCTGTACGACGGGGGGGCGCAGCGGGCGGCGCCGGTGACGGCCGGGGATTTCCGGCTCCTGGCGCCGGCGGTGCTGTCGCTGCTGGGGGCGGGGCTGCTCGTGGTGCTGCCCCCGGAGGGGGAGTCGGGGGTGGGGGCGCTGCCGGAGGGGGCGGCGCTGGCCCCGCCCGGGCGGCGGCTGGCGGCGACGGTGGTGGACGCGACCCTGGCGCTGCTGATCGGTTCGGCCCTGGTCGGCGTGCCGGCGGGGGAGGCGCTGCGGCTGTTCACGCCGGCGGGGGCGGGCGGGGCGTGGGCGGCGTTGCCGGCGTCGCTGCTCGTCGGGGCGGTGGGGGGGACGCTGACGGAGTGGGGGTTCGGGCGCACGCCCGGCAAGCTGCTGCTGGGGATGGTGGTGGTTTCGGCGGTTCCGGGGGACGGGCAGCCCCGGCGGGCGCGGCTGTGGCAGCACGCGGTGCGGAACGGGGTGAAGTGGCTGCTTCCGCCGGTGGCGGCGCTGGCGTTGCTGGACCCGTCCGGGCGGCACCGGGGGGATCAGCTCGCCCGGGCGGTGGTGGTGGAGCCGGTCGAGGAGGAGCCGGGCGGGACGGGGGAAGGGGACTCCTGAACGCTGGACGGGGGGATGAGGGGCAGATGGAGAAGGGGGCGGGGGCGTTCGGCGCGCGCACGCGGCCCGGGGCGGGGTGGCGGCGTGTTATCGGTCAGGTCGCGCAAGAACGACTCCGTTTGAAGGGGTGAGCGACGGATCGCCGATCTGGGATTCTCGGACCGGGGCGACGTTCGCCCCGGCGGGGTTCCAGAGGAAGGCGCGGTTCTCGCGTGGCGAAGCAGGGAGATGGCGTCGGCAAGTCTGCGCCGGGATCGGGCGATCCCCTGGCGGCGGTGCGCGCCGGTTGGCGGCGGCAGTGGCAGGCGCCGGCGCTGCTGGCGGGGGCGGCGCTGCTGGCGGGGGGGCTGGCGGTGGGCGTGGCGACGCGGCCGGATCCGGATCTGGGGGCTCCGATCTCCCGGGCCGAGGCGCTGGTCTCGCAGGAGCGGTACGAGGAGGCGCTGGAGGTCCTGAACACGGCGGTGCTGCCGTACGTGGGGACGGCGGACCTGGGGGCGGCGCACGAGGGGCGGTACCACCTGGCGGTGGCGCGGGCGGTGGACCGGTGGCAGAGGACGCTCGGGTTCGAGCACGAGAAGAACCTGCAGACGGTGGTCCGGGAGTACCGGGCGGCGGACCGGCTGGAGGCGGAGCTGACGCCGGAGGACCGGCGGGCGCTGGCGCTGGCGCTGGTCTCGCTGGGGCGGCACGAGGAAGCGCTGGCGGCGGCGGAGGCGATCCCGGCGAAGCGGCTGGACCTGCGGGTCTCGGTGTGGCGGGCGTCGGTGGACCGGCGGCTGCGCCGCCCGCCGCGCGACCCGGACGGGGCGCTCGGGCTGCTGACGCGGATGCTGACGGACCCGGAGCTGCCGGTGGACGACCGGGTGTGGGCGCTGGCGCGGCAGTCGGACGTGATGCTGGACCGCGGGTTCGCGGCCGAGGTGGTGACGCGCCTGCTGCGGGAGCTGCCGCGGGTGGAGCGGGACGCGGGCGCGGAGGCGATGGGGAGCCTGTACCTGCGCCTGGGCAAGGCGTACCTGGACGAGTCGGCGGTCGAGGAGGCGGGCAAGCAGTTCGAGCGGGCGGACCGCCTGCTGGCGGACGGGAGCCCGCTCCGGGCGGAGGTGCTGTACTACCGGGGGCGGGTGCGCGAGCTGCGCGGGGAGGTGGGGGAGGCGCGGGACCTGTTCGCGGCCGTGGTCACGCGGCACGCGCAGAGCGACGCGTACGGGCGTGCGCTGGTGGGGCTGGGGGAGATGGAGGCGGCGCTGCGGGCGATTCCGGAGTCGCTCGAGGCGTACGGGCTGGCGGCGGCCGCGCTGGAGGCGGGGGACGCGGAGGGGCTGACGCGTGAGGATCTGACGCGGAGCCTGCTGGCGCGGTGGACGGAGCGGATGGTGGAGGCGGACTCGGAGCAGGCGCTGCGGTACGCGGCGCTGGCGGAGTCGGTGTGGGACAAGGCGGGCGAGGACGCGACGCCGCCGGAGGTGTTCGAGGCGGTGGCGCGGGCGAGCCGCGCGGGGGCGGACCGGCTGCTGGGGGGCGACGGGACGGGGGCGGTGGAGGTGACGCCGGCGGAGCTGAGCCGGGTGGACCCGGGGACGCGGCGCGAGGCGCAGCGGCTGCTGGTGCGGGCGGGGTACTACTACCGCCGGCACGCGGACCGTTTCGTGGTGGCGGACCCGGTGCGGTACGCGGCGAGCCTGTGGCTGGCGGCGGAGAGCTACGACCTGGCCGGCGACGTGGACGAGGCGGTGAACGCGTTCCGGCAGTTCGTGGCGGACCTGCCGAGCGAGGCGCGGCACCCGGAGGCGCGGTACCGGCTGGGGCGGGCGTACCAGGCGAAGGGGGAGCACGGGCTGGCGGCGCAGGCGTTCGAGGGCGTGATCGCCGACGGTCGCGAGGGGGTGAACCCGATCGCCGGGCCGTGGGCGGAGCGGAGCCTGGTGCCGCTGGCCGAGAGCCTGCTGGCCGACGAGCTGCCGGAGAACGACGCGCGGGCGGGGGAGCTGCTGGAGCGCGTGCTGAGCGGGGAGGCGGGGGGCGCGGACACGCAGCAGTTCCGGGCGGCGCTGCACGCCGCGGCGGGGATGCACTACCAGCGGGGCGAGTACCGCCCGGCGGTGGAGCGGTACGAGGAGATCCTGCGGCGGTACCCGGACGACGAGAAGAACTACGCGGTGCGGTTCCGGCTGGCCGACTCGTACCGCCGCCTGGCGGAGGAGAAGCGTCGGGAGCTGGAGGGGGTGATGCGGGACGGGGACCGGCGGGCGATCGCGCGGGAGCGTTCGGCGTGGCTGTCGCGGGCGATGGAGCTGTTCGACGCGGCTCGCGAGGCGCTGGAGCGGATCCCGGAGGCGCGGCGGAGCGGGCTGGACGGGGTGATGCTGCGGAACGCGCACTTCTACCTGGGCGACTGCGCGTTCGACATGGGGGACTACACGGCCGCGATCCGGTTCTACTCGGGGGCGAAGGACCGGTACCCGCGGGATCCGGCGTCGCTGGTGGCGCTGGTGCAGATCGTGAACGCCTACATCCGGCTGGACGACGTGGCGTCGGCGCAGGCGGCGAACAACCGGGCGCGGCTGTTCTTCGAGAGCCTGCCGGACAGCGTGTGGAACGACCCGGACCTGCCGATGGGGCGCGAGGACTGGGAGCGGTGGCTCGACTCGAGCGAGCTGCTGGACGCGCGGGTGGCGGGCGTTCCGGAAGGAGGGGGACGGTGACGACGGGCGAGGCGGAGCTCCGGGCGCTGGTCGAGCGGCAGCGCGGCCTGTACGGGCAGCTGGACGCGCTGAGCCAGCGTCAGCGCTCGCTGGCGGAGGCCGGCGAGGCCGAGCGGCTGCTGGCGGTGGTGCAGGAACGGGGGCCGCTGGTGGCGGCGCTGTCGGCGAACGGGGCGCGGATCGGGGAGCTGGTGGCGCAGGGGGCGGCGTCGGACCCGGGGCTGGCGCGGGACGTGGACGCGCTGCGGGGGATGGCCTCGCGGATCGCGGAGCGCGACGCGGAGGACCGGCGGCTGATCGAGTCGATGCGGGACGCGATGGCGGACGAGCTGGCCGGGCTGCGGCGCGGGCGTGCGGCGGTGGGGGCGTACGGCGGCGCGGCCCCGGCGGGGGCGGTGTTCCAGGATCGGAAGGCGTGATGCAGGACGCGGGCGCACTCAGTGAGGTCGGCGGCGAGCGCGGCGCGGCGGCGCCCGGCGGCATGAGCGCGCAGGACCTGGCGGAGCTGATGGCCTCGTTCAACGAGGTGACGGCGAAGCTGGAGCAGACGCACGCGGCGCTGCGGGCGGAGGTGGCGCGGCTGAAGGGGGAGCTTCGGCGGGCGAACGACGAGCTGGAGCGCTCGCGGCGGCTGGCGGCCTTGGGCGAGATGGCGGCGGGGATCAGCCACGAGATCCGCAACCCGCTGGGGAGCCTGCGGCTGTACGCGCGGATGCTGGTGGACGACCTGGGCGACCGGCCGGAGCAGCGCGACATCGCGGCGAAGATGGGCGCGAGCGTGACGCGGCTGGACGAGGTGGTGAACGACGTGCTGTCGTTCGCGCGGGAGACGCGGGTGCGGCCGGCGGCGGCGTGCGCCGCGGACCTGCTGGAGGGCGCGGGGGAGGCGTGCGGCGGGCTGGCGGCGGGCGTGGAGGTGTCGGTGTCGGGGGGGGACGTGGAGGTGTGGTGCGACTACGGGCTGGCGCACCGGGCGATCGTGAACGTGGTGCGGAACGCGGTGGAGGCGGTGGCGGACACGGACGGGGGCGGGCGGGGGGCGGGGCGCGTGGAGGTGTCGGCGGCGACGGAGGCCGTCGCGTGCGAGGAGGGGGGCGAGGGGTGCACCGAGGAGTGGGCGGTGGTGCGGGTGCGCGACGACGGTCCCGGTGTGCCGCCGGGCGTGATCGAGCGGATGTTCAACCCGTTCTTCACGACGCGTGCGGCCGGAACGGGGCTGGGTCTGGCGATTGTTCACCGGATCATGGATGCCCACGGGGGGCGTGTGTCGATCAGGAACAACGCGGAGGGTGAGGCTGGGGCCGCGGGCGCGACGGTGGAGCTGTGGTTCCCCCCGAGGCCCGCGGCGGGAACAGGTCCGAGAGGAGCGCGCGGCGGCGCCGCGACGCGTGAGGGAACGGAGTCCTTGGCATGAGCACAGTGCTGGTCGTCGACGATAAGGAGATGATGAGGGACAGCGTGGGAGCGACGCTCCGGCGCGCGGGGTTCGGGGTGCTCACGGCCTCGGACGGGCGTTCGGCGCTGGAGGCGATCGCGCGCCGGCGTCCGGACGCGGTGGTGACGGACCTCAAGATGCCGGGGATGACGGGCCTGGACCTGCTGGCGGGGATCCGGGAGATCGACGACGAGCTGCCGGTGGTGCTCATGACGGCGTTCGGGACGATCGAGACGGCGGTGGAGGCGATGCGCCGCGGGGCGTTCGACTACATCACGAAGCCGTTCGAGGGGGACGAGCTGATCATCGCGGTGAAGCGGGCGCTCGCGCACGCGCGGCTGCTGCGCGAGAACGCGGTGCTGCGGGCGTCGGCGCCGGCCGCGGCGGCCGGCGGGGGCGGGGCGGCGCCGGAGGCGGAGGCGGGGGGCCCGCGGGGGCTGGAGCGCGTGATCGGCGAGTCGCCGGCGATGGCGCGGGTCAAGGAGCAGGTGCTGGCGGTGGCGCGTTCGCAGGGGACCGTGCTGGTGACCGGCGAGAGCGGGACGGGCAAGGAGGTGATCGCGCGGGCGGTGCACGACCTGAGCCCGCGTTCGACGAACCCGTTCCTGGCGGTGAACTGCGCGGCGCTCTCGGAGAGCCTGCTGGAGAGCGAGCTGTTCGGGCACGAGAAGGGCGCGTTCACGGGCGCGGAGAAGCTGCGCAAGGGGCGGTTCGAGCTGGCGGACAACGGCACGCTGCTGCTGGACGAGGTGAGCGAGATCAGCCCGCAGCTGCAGGCGAAGCTGCTGCGCGTGCTGCAGGAGCGGGCGTTCGAGCGCGTGGGCTCGAGCCTGACGATCGGCGTGGACGTGCGGGTGGTGGCGACGAGCAACCGCGACCTGCCGGGGGCGTCGGCCCGGGGCGAGTTCCGCAGCGACCTGTACTACCGGCTGAACGTGCTGCCGATCGAGCTGCCGCCGCTGCGGGAACGCGGGGAGGACGTGCTGCTGCTGGCCGAGCACTTCGTGCGGGCGATCTGCCGGCGCGAGGGGCGGGGCGAGATGGAGATCGAGCCGGCGGCGCGGGAGCTGCTGCTGGCGTACCGCTGGCCGGGGAACGTGCGCGAGCTGCAGAACATCTGCGAGCGCGCGGTGGTGCTGCTGACGTCCGGGGGCGAGTCGACGATCACGCGCGGGCTGATCGCGCCGTGGCTGCAGGCGGCCCCGGCGGTGGTGTCGGGCGCAGGAGCTGCGCAGCACGCGGGCGCGGGTTCTGCGCACAACGGCGCCGCGCAGGGGCTGCGCGGCGAGCGCCCGGGGAGCGACATCGAGGGCAAGCCGCCGTACCTGACGCGGGCGATCCACGGCGCGAACGGGGAGCGGCCGCGGGCGCGCCCCCTGTACGGGACGCCGGAGCCGGCGCCGGCGGGGATGCACGCGGGCGGCGCGTACGCGGGCGTCTCGAACGGCAACGGCCACGGCAACGGGCACGCCGGCGGGATGGGCAACGGGCACGGCAACGGGTACGGGTCGAACGGGCACGGCTCGCCGGTCTTCGCGCAGGCGCCGGACGCGGTGGCCCTGTACCAGTCGCGGTTCGGGGCCGAGCTGCCGGGCGAGCGGACGCTGGCGGACATCGAGCGCGAGACGATCGTGGCGACGCTGCAGCGGTTCAGCGGGCACCGCCAGAAGACGGCGGCGGCGCTCGGCATCGGGGTCCGCACGCTCGGGCTGAAGCTGAAGAAGTGGAAGTCGGAGCGGCTGGTGCCGCAGAGCTTGTAGAGGGCAGCCGGGGGCCGGGAACCGGCGACCGGGGGGGCGGAACACGGGCGGGACTCCGGCTGCTTGGGCGGCCGGATCCCGCCCATTTCTTTCCGA